>JBCDFB010000034.1:0-13469 GCA_039178655.1 Pseudomonadota bacterium
AAGATGTGACTGCGCATCGGCGCCATGCCGGCGCCGCCGCCGATGAAGACCATCTCCGTTTGGGTGTCGCGCGCGAAGAACTCGCCGAACGGGCCAGAGATGGTGACCTTATCGCCCGGCTTCAGGTTGAAGATGTAGGAGGACATCTTGCCCGGGGGGATGCCCTCCGTGCGCGGCGGCGGCGTTGCCACACGCACGTTCAGCATGATCATGCCCTTCTCTTCAGGATAGTTCGCCATGGAGTAGGCGCGCTCGATGGGCTCGGGCACGACCGATTCAAATCGCCACAGATCGAACTTGTCCCAGTCCTCCCGGTATTCTTGTTCGACGTCGAAGTCCTTGTAGCTGACCTTGTGGTCAGGCGCCGCAATCTGGATGTAGCCGCCGGCGCGGAAATCCACGTTCTCGCCCGGGGGCAGCTCAAGGACGAGAGCCTTGATGAAGGTGGCAACGTTCTCGTTGGAGCGCACGGTGCACTCCCAACGCTTCACGCCAAACACCTCTTCGGGGACTTCAACCTCCATATCCTGCTTGACGGCCACTTGGCAGGACAGGCGGTCACCGCACGCTGCCTCGCGCTTGGTGATGTGGCCCTCTTCGGTCGGCAAGATGGAGCCGCCGCCTGAATGGATGCGCACACGGCACTGGGCGCAGGTGCCGCCACCGCCGCATGCGGACGGCACGAAAAGCTGCTGGGCTGCGAGCGTCTGCAAGAGCTTGCCGCCTGCGGGGACGGAGATGGTCTTTTCGCCGTTGATGGTGATGTTGACGTTGCCCGATGCCACCAGGCGTGAGCGTGCCAGCATGATGATCGTCACCAGTGCGATGACAATCACCGTGAACAGCGCCACCCCCAACGAAAACGTCTGCATGGACCTTTGCCCTCCTAGAGCTTCACGCCGCTGAACGACATGAACGCCATCGCCATCAATCCCGCCGTAATAAAGGTGATCCCCAAGCCCTGAAGGCCATCGGGAATGTCAGAGTATTTCAGCTTTTCGCGCACTCCGGCCATGGCGGTGATGGCAAGTGCCCAACCAAAGCCAGAAGACGCACCGTAAACGACAGATTCTGTAAAGTTATAATCGCGCTCTACCATGAACAGAGACCCGCCGAGGATCGCGCAGTTCACTGTAATAAGCGGCAGGAAGACGCCCAGCGCGTTGTAGAGCGGCGGAAAATACTTATCGAGCAGCATCTCAAGGATCTGAACCATCGCTGCGATGACACCGATATATGAGATCAGCCCCAGAAATGTAAGGTCCACATCGGGAAAGCCGGCCCAGGCGAGGGCGCCTGGCGCTAGGACGTAGTTCAGGATGAGGTTGTTGGCCGGCACCGTGATGGTCTGAACCAGCGTCACGGAAATGCCGAGGCCAATGGCCGTGGAGATCTTCTTGGAAACTGCGAGGAACGTGCACATGCCCAAGAAGAAGGCGAGCGCCATGTTCTCGACGAAGATCGCCCGAACAGCAAGGGAAATGAGCCCTTCCATTAGTGGGCGGCCACCGTCTGGATGCTGTACTCACGGGGCTCCACCTGGCGCGGTTTCCAGGTGCGGAAGCCCCAGATGATCAGCCCGATGATGAAGAAGGCCGATGGCGGCAGGAGGAGCATGCCGTTCGGCACATACCAGCCGCCGTTGTTGGTGCTCTCCAGCACCGTGATGCCGAAAAGGGTGCCTGAGCCGAACAGCTCGCGCACAAAACCCACCATCATGAGGATGAGGCCGTAGCCGAGCCCGTTGCCCACCCCGTCAATGAAGGAGGCAATGGGCGGGTTTTTCATGGCGAAGGCTTCTGCGCGCCCCATGACGATGCAGTTTGTGATGATGAGGCCCACGAAGACGGACAGCGTCTTGGAAATCTCGTAGGCGTAGGCCTTCAGCACCTGATCCACCAGGATCACCAGAGAGGCGATGATCACCATCTGCGCGATGATGCGGATGGAGCTGGGGATTTGGCTGCGCAGGATCGAGATGAACATGGACGAGAAGCCCGTCACCGCGATCACGGCCATGGACATGACCATGGAGACTTGCAGTGACGAAGTCACCGCGAGCGCAGAGCAGATGCCAAGGACCTGAAGGGTGATGGGATTGTTGTCGACCAGAGGGTCGGACAACATCTCGCGATAGGTTTGCGCCATCAGACTTCCCCCGCCTTCACGCGTTCCAGGAACGGCTCGAACCCCCGTTCCCCCATCCAGAAGCGTACCAGATTGTCCACGCCGTTTGACGTGAGCGTTGCGCCTGAAAGGGCGTCCACGTGGTACTCTTCTCCCGCCGGCGGCGCAGTTTTCGCCACCGTGATTTCCAACTCGCCCTCGTCATCCCGCAGCTTTTTGCCGGGCCACTGATTGCGCCAGCGCGGGTTGTCCACCTCCGCGCCGAGCCCGGGCGTTTCGGCGTGCTCATAAAAGATGAGGCCGGAGACAGTGTTGCCGTCCGCCTCAATGGCCATGAAGCCGTAGAGCGTCGACCAAAGCCCGTAACCGTGGACCGGCAGGATGACCTGGCTGATCCCTCCGCCCTCCGCCTGCCGCTTCAGATAGACGGTCACATACTTGGCTTGCCGTCGGATGCTGGCAGGGTCGTCCTCTAGGGGCGTGGACAGAGTGATGTCGTTGGCGGCCTGCCTGTCATCGAACGTGTAGGGATCGAACTGATCGGTGAATTCGCCGGTGGCGAGTTCCAGCACCTTCGGCTCCAGCGCCTGGAATGCCTCGGCAACGTCGATCCCTGGCTCGTATAGGCCCGCCACGCGCAGCACCTGTGCCTGCTTGTCCAGGAGGCGGTTTTCATCTTGGATCGGCCGCAATGCCACCGCGGCGGCGGACACCACCATGGACGCCACCAGGCACAGCAGCACCGCCACGCACACTGTCTTGGGCACCGAGTCGGGCGACATCTTGATGAGCCTGCGGATCAGGCCATCCGGCTTTTTTGGCTGAGTGTTGTCCGGATCAGGCAAGGCGTTTGATCCTCCTGCGTATATTCGCCTGCACCACAAAGTAATCGATCAGCGGTGCGAACACGTTACCAAACAAGATGGCGAGCATCATTCCTTCCGGGAAAGCAGGGTTCAAAACGCGGATCATCACGACCATGAAGCCGATCAGCGCGCCGTAGATGTACCGACCCATGTTGGTGTGTGAGCCCGACACCGGTTCGGTCACCATAAAGACAAGGCCGAATGCGAAGCCGCCCACAACCAAATGCCAGTACCAAGGCATGGCGAACATCGGATTGGTGTCTGACCCGATGAGGTTGAGAAGCGTCGAGAACGCCATCATCCCCAACATACAGCCCACCACCATCCGGTAGTTGGCGATCTTGGTCATCAACAGGAATGCCAGTCCGATGAGGCAGCACAGTGTGGAGGTTTCGCCGAGGGACCCGGGGATGGTGCCGATGAACGAACTTGTCCAGGACATGCCGTCTGCGCCCAGGGTCTGGTAACCGTCCGCGGCGGAAATGGCGAGGGCCGTGGCACCCGTATGCCCGTCCACAGGCACCCACACCGCATCGCCCGACATCTGCGCCGGATAGGCGAAGTAAAGGAACGCGCGGCCCACTAGCGCGGGGTTGAGGAAGTTCTTGCCCGTCCCGCCAAACACTTCCTTGCCGATCACCACGCCGAAGGAGATGCCCAGCGCCACCTGCCAAAGGGGCGTCGTGGCCGGCAGGATGAGCGTGTAGAGCATTGAAGTGACGAGGAACCCCTCGTTCACCTCGTGCCGGCGGACGGTGGCAAAAATCACCTCCCAAATGCCGCCGGCCACAAGTGTCACAATATAGATTGGCAAGAAGTAGAGTAGTCCGTGGGCGAAGTTGGCAAACGGATTGTTCGGATTGAACCCAATCCAGAATGTTTCCAGTATCCATGCCCGCCAACCCGACGCGCCGTAGGTCTCGATGGCAAGGTTTGTTTGCAAGCCGACGTTGTAGCAGCCGAAGAGGATGCAGGGGATCGTCGCGATCACCACGTAGCTCATGATCCGCTTCATATCGATGTACGAGCGGGCGTGGGGCGCGACGGTCGTCACGGTCTTCGGCGTGTAGACGAAGCTTTCCACCATCTCGTAGAGCGGGAAATACCGTTCGTATTTGCCGCCTTTTTCGAAGTATGGCTCGATCCGGTCGAAGAATGTGCGCAGGCCCACGTGCCTAACCCTCCTTCTCGATCTTTGTCAGACAGCTGCGCAGCGCGAGGGCATACTCATACTTCGCCGGGCACGCGAACCCCACGAGGCCGAGATCTTCCTCATCCAATTCCAGAGCCCCCAGAGCCTGTGCCTGATCGGTATCCATCACCAGGAGCGCTCGCAAGAGTTGGGTCGGCAGATAGTCCTGCGGCATGAGCTGCTCGAACGTACCGATGGGGACCATTGCCCGCCGTCCGCCGTTCAAATTGGTGGTGAGTGCGTAAAGCCGTTTGGCAAAGGCCGAGCCGAGCACCGGCTGGATCGCGAACTTGGAAAACATCGGCCGGATCCAGCCCAGCGGGAGCTGATCTCGGTCCTCTTCCATCAGCGTGAGCTGGCGGGCATAGCGGCCCATGAAGGCGCTTGGACCCTCTCCCGCGCGCCCTGAAAGCACTGAGCCTGAAATCATCCGCACCGGCCGGTTCGTGGCAAGCTCGCCCGCGGAGAGTTGCTCCATGGAAGCGCCGGTCACGGTGCGCAAAAGCCGTGGGTTGCGGGTCACGGGGCCGCAGAGCGCAATGATGCGCGCGCTGTCGTAGTGCCCCGTTTGCATGAGCCTGCCGATGGCGATCACGTCCTGATAGCCGATGGACCACACCACTTTGGTGGCCGACGGCGGCTCCAAGAAATGCATGTGCGTGCCGGCAAGCCCTGCAGGATGGGGCCCCGAGAACGCGACGGCGACCACGCCATCCACGTCCCCGCCCGGGATCTCGGCATCTTTTTCGTGGCAAAGATAGGTCTTGCCATCCGTCAAAACGGTGACCGTCTTCAAACCCTCCACGAAGGCGTCCGCCCCGTCCTGGATGACGATGGCGGGGTCAGCGCAGAGCGGCTCGGTGTCGATGGCGGTGACGAAGATCGCGGCAGGGCGCGTTGCAGGGTCGGGCACCTTTGAATAGGGCCGCGCGCGGAAGGCCGGCCACAGGCCCGCCGCTGTGAGACGCTCCACCACGCCTTCTGGCGTGGCGCTGTCCCCCACGTTGGAGAAATCCACAGGCGGCGCAGCCTCGTCATCGCGCTCAACCACAATGCTGACAAGCTTGCGCCGCGCGCCGCGATTGATCGCCCTCACCCGCCCGCTGACGGGGGACGTCACCAGGACACTGGGCGTGTCCTTGTGCACCATCATCGGCGCCCCAGCGCCCACAACGTCTCCCTCCGACACCGCCAGGCGCGGTTTCAGATCAATATAATCCTCGCCGAGGACCGCGACGGTACGCACCGCCGGACCCTCTTCGATGGTTTCGCTGGGGCTCCCCCGCACGGGCAGATTAAGCCCCCGCCGCAGCTTGAAATGTCGCACGTTACCTTCGACTCGATTTTTACTCGTCTTACAAGCATTCCGCCCCTTGTGCTACGCTTGTCATCGTCGCGGGGGCGTGTCCTTTTTTCCGTTGAATCGCGTTCCCATCTCCATCAAAAGCGCGAGAGAGCTCGCGTAACCAGTTCGAATGTTCCGGAGGCCACAACCGTGCCAAGTGCCTTCACGCTGTCGCGCCGCAGCGTGCTTCTCATGCCTGCATGTCTTGCCGCTTGCAATTGGAAGACGAGCGTCGTCGAGCTTTCCGGCACCACTATGGGGACAACGTACAGCCTCGCCGCTGTAGACCACTCTAACGTCCTGTCCCGCAGCGAGCTGCAGGATGCCGTGGATGGCGCCCTTTTCGCTGTGAACCGCGCCCTTTCCAATTGGGATCGCGATTCGGAAATTTCACGCCTTAATGCGGCACGCACCTCCTCGCCCATTGCGATCTCGCCGGACCTGCGACACACGCTTGCCGCCGCCGAGGAGATCCACCACGCGAGCGAAGGTCAATTTGATGTGACGGTCGGACCCCTGGTCGAGCTTTGGGGCTTCGGCGCCGGCCGGGCCGCACCCAACAGACCGGCAACGGATGCGATCGCTGATGCCAAGGCGGCTGGCGGACAGTCTCAAGCGCTGCGCCTTGGCGCGAACACGGTGGAAAAGCTCAAGCCCGAAGCGGAAATCTACCTCGCCGGCATCGGCAAGGGCTTCGGCGTCGACAAGGTGGCCGAGGCGCTCAAGGCCCATGGGCTGAAAGACTTCATGGTGGAAATCGGCGGCGATATTGTCACCGCCGGGCGCAATCCAGACGGCCTACCCTGGCAGCTCGGGATCGAGCGGCCGCAAATGGGCCGTGCCGGCGTGCTTGAGGTGGTTGAGGTGTCCGGCAAAGGGCTCGCCACATCGGGCGACTACCGCAACTTCTTCGTGGAAGGCGGGCAGCGCTACTCTCACATTATCGATCCGACCACCGGGCGGCCCATCACCCATCAGACCGTGTCGGCAACTGTGGTTGCGGACAACGCCATGCTTGCCGATGGATGGGCAACGGCAATGCTTGCCCTTGGCAGGGAGCGGGGCCTTGCCGTTGCGGAGGCGAACAAGATAGCCGTCCTGTTCGTGGAGCGGGAGGGGGATGGGCCGGATGCGGCGCTGACGCTCAGCCGCAGCCGCCACCTGTCGCAACTCCAGGCGTAGAGGAGGCATCCGCGTTGGCGACTTTCTTCTTCGCGTTTGGGTTCTTGATGCTCGTCGTCCTGGGCATGGCGGTGGGGGCCATTTTCATGGGGCGGACCATCAAGGGAAGCTGCGGCGGCCTCAACGGTGTCGCGGGGGCGGACCGCTGTTTGATCTGCCACAAGGAAGTGGACCCCAACAGCCCGCTGCGTGAGCGGATGGAGTGCCCGCGGGCCCGCAGGTCAGCAGCCTAAGCGGCTTGCAAAAATGAAGGGGGCTGGAACTCAGTGCCCTCGACCTTCCCGCAGCGTGACCTCCGCGCGCTTTGCTAACTCCCGACTGTCAGTGGGATGAGGGCGACGGTGAGCAGGGCCGAACCGGCAACGGCTCCGAAGAACCACAGCTGCCAGCGCGGTCCGCCCTGTTTGAACACGCGGCGGAACTGAACCCCCGCAAGGCAACCTAGCGTGAAAATGATGGTGGCCAGAAAGGGGGTCAGCGTCATTTCAGTTGGAAAGCTTCCAGACTATCGCCACGCGAGCCACGCGCCTTACTTTCGTCCATGCGGCGTTGTGTCGTGGTCAGACGAGGGAATCCAACCATGCCTGAATCCTATCGCCCCGTCCTCGTGGTTGACAGGGAAAAGAAGCGGACGGTGACGCAAACCGTCAAAACCAACGTCAACAACAACACGCCCACCGTCCAGCTTGTGCTGGATCACAATGGGCGTCGCATCGTGACCATCCGACCGGAGGAGACGCTGGGCCGCGCGGTCGAGGTGCTGCGTGACAACAATATTGGCGCCCTCGTGGTGACCGATGGCGCCGGCGCGCTGAAGGGCATCCTTTCTGAGCGCGACATTGTGCGCAAACTGGCCGATGCGCCGGGGAAAACCCTTCCGCACCGGGTCGAGCAGATCATGACCGAGAACGTGCAGACCTGCACTGCTGAGGAGTCCCTCATCGACGTGCTGCGTCGCATGTCCAAGGGCCACTTCCGGCACATGCCTGTGGTCGACGGCAAGGGCGTCGTGGGAATGGTGACCATTGGTGACGTGATCAACCATCGCCTGCGCCAGCTTGAGCATGAGACGCTGCAGTTGAAGCAATTGGTGGTGGGCTGACCTTCAGCGCGCTTGAGCTCGGCCATCCTTCAGCGCTTGACCGAGAGACATTTGCGCAAAAAAAAGTTGCTCTGGATGGAGAGCTTACTGGGCTCAGCCGGGCCTTTGCGCGTGGACCGCAAGGTGGCAGCATCATAGCTTCGGGCTTTAAGGGGCCGCTCATGGCAATCCCGGTGACTGGCTGGTGCCACAGCACCGTGAGTATTTATCAGTCCCGGGATAAAACCGCTTGAAGGGAAAAGAAAATTGAGGCGCGCAAGATACGCTGTTGGGGCACTACTGACTTTTTGCGGTTGCTCGTTCGCATTTGGAGCCGCGGCCGCCGCCGCCGGCATAACTTGCGGCGAGTTTTCTGTCCAAGTTGAGTACTCTAATGTCGAATTTCTGGATCTCGGAGAAGAAGGCGTCACCGTTGGTGACAAACGGTATGGGCACCAACGTTTGACCGACGAAAACGGCAATCACGTCGGCGATCAATACTTTGAGGCTGTCATTCTCCCGAGTAGTGGTGACGGCCCGTTTAACCACCTTGTGCGCGGCCACTCCGTGTTTGCGAACGGAACGATTGATTGGGGCGGTACCGGTCCGTTGACGGATCCCAGAGCGCCGGGCAACCCGGGGTCGCTCGATGGCGTCAGCCGTTCCGTCACCGGTGGAACGGGGGACTTTGCCGGAGCAAGCGGTACCGTCATGGTGTTTTACGACCGCGAGACGGGCGGAAGGCGCGAGTTCGACATCATCTGCCGCAACTAGGACGCCTCGCGCTTCATGGGCACGACGCTCCACCGGGCAAACATCGCCCGAACCCTGGTGTCAGTTGCCGTTACTGATCGATCAAATGGTCCGGCAGGCGAGACGGGCTCCCTTCCGCAACTCCGAATCGAGCCTCTTTGCAACGGAAAGGGGGTGTGGTGCCCAGGGGCGGGATCGAACCACCGACACTGCGATTTTCAGTCGCATGCTCTACCAACTGAGCTACCTGGGCGCCGCGCCATTGCCGGCGCGAGCCGCGGATATAAGAGAACTCATTGAGCGTGTCCAGCGGATCTGCCAGGCGGGATTTGATGGCGCGACGGCCCGTCACTGGGCGGGTTCCGCAGCCATTTCAGATGCAGGCAAACCCAGCGCATCCTCGCCGAAACGGGCTGCCAGCAGTTCTTCAACCCGGGACCTGAGAGCAGGGTTTTGCGCAAGCAGGGCGCGGAACAAATGCCCATCCAGCACCAAAAGCTCGCCAAAGCCGAGCATTTTGACGTCCGCGGTCCGACGCACGCGCGAAAACGCCGCCCGTTCTCCCACAACAGCACCGCGCCCCAGGCGCAGCTTGTCGGTGCCGGTGTCCACCTCAACGGCACCTGAGGCAATGAAGTAGACCGTCTCGCCCCGTTCACCGCGGCGGATCAGCACTTCTCCGGGCACCACAAAGCGTGTGCGCAAGAGCTTGGCGATGGCCTGACGCGCCTCGGCCGGCAACTCGGCGAACAGAGGAACGGTTGCCACCAGGGCAACCTTGTCCACGCTCACATCAAGGCGCAGCGCGCTTTCGTAGCGGCGGTGGGAGACGGCAAGCTCACGGTCGATGGCGGACATGAGTTCAGCACCGATGAGGCCTTCCTCCCGAAGCATTCGAAACTCCCGCCGCTCGCGGTTGAGGGCCACACGCTCCAGGAACCGTTGCTCAAGGGCGGCGGCGTAGTGGGGGTACTGGAGGGTGAGGGCGCCGAGAGCATCCTCCAGCCTTTCACGCCGGCGCCGCAGGATTTGGCGGCAGACGCCTGCAACACCCTCGCCCAGCACCGGGGCGATGCGCTCCAAAGTGACATCGCCCAACTCGCGCAGGACAATCTTGCGCACCGTCAAACGTTCAAAGCGCTGGGCAAGGGCCGCCGACAAGAAGCGCCGCGTGCCGAAGAGGCGGTGAAGAAGCAGGGCAGCTCGGAACGAATAGGTGAAGCCGAGGGTGTTGGCGGACGCGCGCAGGTAGCCGAGCCGTCCGCCCACCCGCGCGGCTTCGCCCAGGCGCTGCGCTTCGCGGTTGAGGACTGCTGCCACACGCGGGGTGACGATCCCATTCTCACCATGCCGTAGCAGTGCTGAGCGTTCCGCCTGGGATAGCACGATGAGTGCAAGGCCAAGCCGCGCCTTGGCGGCCACGGGAACACTCGCCTGGTCTGGGCGTGTGGGGCGCGGCCGGGCGAGCGCGCGGTCTGCCGCCTCGGTGGAGAGGCCGTAAACGGCGGCGGTGGTGTTCACCTCCGCACGGGCAGCCTCTGCGGCAACGGCCCTTGCCCCATCGCCCACCACCTTGTCGAAGGGCGACAAAGCGTCGAGCCCAAGCCGGCGCATGAGGGGGCGCAGTGTGAGCCCGTTCACAAGGATGGTGAACAGGACGAACGCCGTGGCAAGCACCGCCACGAACTCCTTCGCCTGTGCGCCGATGGCGGGGCTCTCGGTAACAGAAAGGGCTAGAAGCAGCGTGAGCGCGCCGCGAAGGCCGCCCCACCACAGGAGGATGCGCGCCCTGTGGCTGATGGTTTGGGAAAGGGCCGCGCGGGGCACCAGGGGAAGGCACCCCCACAGAACCAGCGCGCGGGCCGCAAACGCGGCTGCGATCAGCACCGCCGTGGCAAGCGCAGTGGCAAGGGTGAGCCCGGAGAGCAGCGTGGGCACCAAAAACGCCGCCAGCACAAAGATCAGCGAGTTGGACCAGAACGAGAGCTGCTGCCAGATCTCACGCACATGCCGCCACGCCCGGGGTGCGCGACCGGAGCGGCTGCGCGCTGCCGTGACCAGCCCGCACGCCACCACGGCCATGGCGCCGGACACCCCGAACACGGTTTCGCTCGCCACGAAGGCGATGTAGGGCAGTGCAACGGTGACGCTGACGAGGGCGGCGGGATGGTGCCGGGTCAGCGCCATCACGCCCGCGCCGATAAGGCCCATGGCGACCCCGGCGCTGAGCCCGCCAAGGCCGGTGACGAAAAAGATCGTCAGCCCGTCCACAAACCGCACGCCCGATCCGGCGGAGATGGCGGTCACCAGGATGGTGAAGAGCGCAATGGCTGCCGCGTCGTTAAAGAGGCTTTCGCCCTCCACGATGCGGGTCAGCCGGCCCGGTGCCCCCACATCGCGAAAGATGGACAAAACGGCCAGCGGATCGGTGGTGGAGACAATGGCGCCCACCAAAAGACAGACCAAGAGCGGCTGGATGCCGAGCGGCGCGAGGGCGAGCCCCACCACGAAGGTGGACACGCACACCGCAATGACTGCGAGAAGAATGATGGGCGCCGCGTCGTCCAGCATCCTGCGCGCGTCGATCCGCAGCGCAGCATCAAACAAGAGAGGCGGCAGGAGGAGGAGAGTCAGCGCTTCGGCAGACAGGGGCAGGTCGGCAAACAGTGCCGCGACGGGGGCGAGCGGCGTCATCTCCCCGAATGCGGCAAGGGTTCCAAGCAGGATGCCAAGCGCGGCGAGCACGATGGACTGCGGCCACGCCAAGCGCGCAGCCAGCGCCTCCACCACAGCGATGAAGACCAGCAGGAGAGACACCGCCGCAAGAACGATGGGAAGCGACGTCAACGCGTGACCCTGTGTGAGACGAAATCGGCACGGCGCACGGCCGCAAGAACGACCATCGCCACCACGATCCTAGACTGGGAAACCCGCCTCGGCGAGATCGCAGCGCATGGATGCGGCATCGGTAAACAGCCGCGCTTGCCATCCGGCCGCTTTCGCCCCCGCCACATTCGCTGCGCTGTCGTCGAAAAAAAGGATTTTCGAGGGATCGAGGTCAAATTCTTGCGCGTGCCGCTCGAAGATGGCGCGCTCCGGTTTCAGCAAGCCCAATTCGCCCGATACCGTCGTTCCCCTGCCCAGCGACAGGACTGAGAACCGCCCCTTCGCCTCCTGGAAAGTGTCGGCGGCGAAATTGGTCAACATCGTTACGTCGTATCCCGCGGTGACGAGCGCTTCGACCATCTCAGGCGTCTGCGGCACAGCGTAGGGCACCATTTCGTGCCAGTGGGTGCGGTAAGCGCGGATCATCTCCTCCCACTGCGGGTGAGCCTTGATGGCAACGGCCTCCCCATCGGCCCAAGCGCGCCCGCGATCCTGCTCAGCATTCCAGTCACCATTGCAGACTTGGTTCAGGAAAAAGGCGCGCTCTTGCGGATCGGGGATCAGCCGCCGGTACGGCAGTTCCGGATCCCAGTGGAGGAGCACACGGCCGATGTCGAACACCAGGTGGGAGACCATGACGGCCCTTTCGTTTTGCGGGCGCACTGCCCTACGCAGCGATAGACGCCCCGACCTGTTTGCCCAAGGGGGGCGGGGCGCATGGCAGCGGCGCACCATCATCGCTGGGCGGGCGCCAGCGGTTTGACAAGCTCGCAGGCGATGGCCTCACTGGCGGCAATCTGAAGAAGAAGGCCGCCATGTCTGCCCCCATACTTGCCATTGACCAGGGCACCACCTCCACCCGCGCCATCGTTTTTGACGGCAGTCAGAAGATCGTCGGCGTCGGCCAGCAGGAATTCGCCCAGCACTATCCGCGTTCGGGGTGGGTGGAGCATGACCTTGACGATATCTGGCGCACCACCGTGGAGACGGTCCGCGCCGCGCTGAACGAGGCGCAGCTTTCCGCCGGCGACCTTGCCGCCATCGGCATCACCAACCAGCGCGAGACGGTCGCAGTGTGGGAGCGCGACACCCTTCGGCCGGTTCACAAGGCCATCGTTTGGCAAGACAGGCGGACTGCTGACTTTTGCGCCAAGCTAAAGGCCGACGGGGCTGAGGAGATGGTCCGCGAGAAGACCGGCCTTCTGCTCGACCCCTACTTTTCGGGCACCAAACTCGCCTGGCTGCTGGACAACGTTGACGGCCTTCGTGCCCGCGCAGGAGCCGGCGCGCTGGCGTTCGGCACCATCGACACATTCTTGATTGCCAAGCTCACCGGCAGCTTTGTGACTGACGCCACCAACGCGTCGCGAACGCTGATGTTCGATATCACTCGCCACGAGTGGGATGATGAGCTTTTGTCGATGCTGCGGGTCCCCCGCGCGATGTTGGCCGAGGTGAGGGACAACGCGGCCGACTTCGGAACCACCGATCCGGCGCTTTTCGGCGCAGCGGTCCCGGTGATGGGCGTTGCCGGCGACCAGCAGGCCGCGGTGATCGGCAACGCCTGCTTTAAGCCTGGCATGGTGAAGTCCACCTACGGGACCGGCTGCTTTGCTCTCATCAACACGGGGGAGGAGCCGGTTCCGTCACAAAACCGGCTTCTCACCACCATCGCTTATCGCCTTGCCGGCAAGACAACGTTTGCGCTGGAGGGCGCAATTTTCGTGGCGGGCGCGGCAGTACAATGGCTGCGCGACGGACTGGGCGTCATCGAGAATGCGGCACAGTCCGGCGAATTGGCGGCGAACGCCGATCCGAACCAGTCTGTTATTCTGGTTCCGGCGTTTGTGGGCTTGGGCGCGCCCCACTGGGACGCCAATGCGCGCGGGGCGATTTTTGGCATTACCCGCGCGACAGGGCCTGCCGAACTTGCCAAAGCAACGCTGGAGTCCGTCGCACTGCAGACCCACGATCTGGTGGACGCCATGCGCAAGGATTGGGGCGGCGGCGGGGACACGGTGCTGCGGGTGGATGGCG
>JBCDFB010000035.1:0-13369 GCA_039178655.1 Pseudomonadota bacterium
GCCGGAAGAGGTGTTCGGCGAGGCGTGGACACCTGTGGTGACCGACGGCTCAGGCCGTGACCGAGCACCGCTGCGCCGTGCCGTGGAACTTTTGCGCGCCGCCGGGTGGGAACGGCGCGATGGTGGGCTCTTCAATGCCGCCGGGGAGCAGTTGACGCTAGAGTTTCTTTACGCCCAGCCCACGTGGGAACGCGTCCTGCAGCCCTACGCCAACCGGCTCGGCCTCCTGGGCATCCCGGTGAGCCTTCGCATGGTAGAGTCGGCCCAGTATCAGAGCCGCCTCAACACGTTCGATTTTGAGATGACCACCCGCCGCTACGCGTTCGCGCCGACGCCCGGCGAGTCAATCCGAGAATTCTGGACCAGCCAAAGCGCAGCCATTGACGGCTCTTTCAACATTGCGGGCATTGCAAACCCTGCCATCGACGCGCTCACCGAAACCCTCATCAATGCCCCAAGCCGGGATGAGATGGTGGTCGCCGCCCGCGCACTGGACCGCGTGCTGCGCGCCGGCCACTACTCGGTGCCGCAGTGGTACAACAAGCAACACAATATTGCCTACTGGGACAGGTTCGGCATTCCGGAGATGAAGCCAAAGTACTTCTTCCCGGTGGAGACCACCTGGTGGTCCAAGGCCTGATCCGCCATGGCCGCCTACATCGTCCGCCGACTTCTTCTCATCGTGCCGACGCTGCTCGGCGTAATGCTCATCTCCTTTGCCATCATCCAATTCGCCCCCGGCGGCCCGGTGGACAAGGTCATCGCCGAGATCCGGGGCACGGACGTGTCAGCAACCGCCCGCATCTCCGGCGGCGGCCCACAGGGCGACTTCGCCACCGAGCAGGCCACCGGTGGGGAGAGCAGCGCATCCCCCTACCGCGGTGCGCAGGGCCTGGACCCGGAGTTCATCGCCGAGCTTGAGCGGCAGTTTGGCTTCGACAAACCGCCCGCTGAACGCTTCTTGCTGATGATCGGCAACTATCTCACGTTCAACTTCGGTGAGAGCTACTTTCGCGACCGCGATGTGCTTGACCTCATCGCAGAAAAACTCCCCGTCTCCATCTCCCTCGGGCTGTGGATGACGCTCATCTCCTACGCCATTTCCATCCCGCTCGGCATCCGCAAGGCGGTGAAGGACGGCTCCCACTTCGATGTGTGGACCAGCGGCGTCATCATCGTCGCCTACGCCGTCCCGGGCTTCTTGTTCGCAGTTCTTCTCATCGTCCTGTTCGCCGGCGGATCCTTCTTCAACATCTTCCCGCTGGGCGGCCTGGTGTCGGACAATTGGGACCAGCTGTCCTGGCCTCAAAAGATCCTCGACTATTTCTGGCACATGACGCTGCCGCTCATCGCACTGTCCCTTTCAGCGTTTGCCACCACCACGCTCCTCACCAAAAACTCGTTCCTGGAGGAGATCCGAAAGCAGTACGTCATGACGGCCCGCATGAAGGGCCTGTCGGACGGTGAGGTGCTTTACGGCCACATCTTCCGCAACGCCATGCTCATCATCATTGCAGGCTTTCCGGGCGCGTTTATCGCCGCGTTCTTCACCGGCTCTTTGCTGATTGAACAGATCTTCAATCTGGACGGGCTGGGTCTTCTGGGCTTTGAGGCGGTGATTGACCGGGATTATCCAGTGGTGTTTGCCACGCTCTACATCTTTTCGCTCATCGGTTTGATCGTCAATTTGATCTCTGACCTCACCTACACTTGGGTCGATCCTCGGATCGACTTTGAAAGCCGGGAGGTCTGACCGTTATGGACCAGCGCGCGCCCCGCCCCGACGAGCAAGAAGAGCCGCCCGAGATCACTACCCCGCCCATGGAGCGGGAGGCTTCCGTTCTTGCCACCGGGGCTGGGTTCGGCACGGCACAGACCCTCAACCAACGCCGCTGGAAGCTGTTTAAGGGGCACTCCCGCGGCTACGTTTCCCTCTGGATATTCGGCTTCCTCTTCATCATTACGCTGTTTGCCGAGTTCATCGCCAACGACAAGCCGATCCTGATTTTCTACAACGGCGATATCCTCTCGCCGGTCCTAGTTGACTACCCGGAGGAGCGCTTCGGCGGGTTCCTTGCACGGACCGACTATCGCGACCCCTTCATCCGGGACGAAATCAATGCGAACGGATGGATGGTCTGGCCGCTCATCCGGTATGACTACCGCGCGGTGAATACGAACCCGCCCACGCCGCTCCCCTCCGCCCCTTCGTGGATGTTTTCCAAAGAGCAGCGGTGCGCCAACATGCCGGGCGGCGTGGACGACCCCAATTGCAACTTCGGCAACTTCAATTGGCTGGGGACGGACGACCAGGGGCGCGACGTACTCGCCCGTGTCATCTACGGGTTCCGCATCTCTGTCCTGTTCGGACTGGTGCTCACCATCGCCTCGTCAGTCATCGGCATCTCAGCCGGTGCCGTCCAAGGCTACTTCGGCGGCTGGACCGATCTTCTGTTTCAGCGCTTCATCGAGATTTGGACGTCGATCCCGTCCCTTTACATCCTCCTCATCCTGGCGGCGATCTTCACGCCAAATTTCTTCCTGCTTCTGGGACTACTACTCTTGTTCTCCTGGGTGGCGCTGGTGGGCGTCGTGCGGGCGGAGTTTCTGCGCGCGCGCAACTTTGAGTATGTGTCCGCAGCCCGCGCCCTTGGCGTGCGCAACGGCACCATCATGTGGCGCCACCTCCTTCCCAACGCGATGGTGGCGACCCTCACGTTCCTGCCCTTCATCATGAACGGCTCCATCACCACCCTCACGTCACTGGATTTTCTGGGTTTTGGACTGCCGCCCGGATCGCCGTCGCTGGGTGAGTTGCTTGCCCAGGGCAAGGACAACATCCAGGCCCCCTGGCTCGGCATCACCGGCTTCCTGGTCATTTCGTTGATGCTCTCGCTCCTCATCTTCATAGGCGAGGCAGTCCGCGACGCCTTCGACCCGCGCAAAACATTCCGGTAAAGTTGGGATGAACAAAATCGTGAAAGTCATCCCCGTCTCAAAGCTACCGTCGGAGTTGAGGGGCGAATTTGCAGCCGACGATTTAGTCTCAGTGACCGTGGAGTACCCGCCCGTCGTCTTCGGCGGCCCGTCACGTTCCGCTGAAGAAGCGAGAGCGTTGGTCGAAGGTCATCTCAACGCGTTGCGGCAGGGGCCGCGCGATACTGGCGAGGCGGAGCCTTCTCGCATTCGCGCATTACGCGACGAATGGGATTGATGATTTGAAATTGTACCTTGATACGAACGTGTACATTGAAGCCTTTGAGCGTAACTCAACGAAGTCAGCACTTTTGAGCGATCTCATCATCGACAGCGCGCGTTTTGACTGTAGCATTACCGCGAGCGAGTTGGTGCTCACCGAATTGCTGGTAAAGCCGATCCGAGACGAAGACCACCGTTTGGTCGCGACCTACTACGCCCTCATGCATGAACTCGATTGGATCGACGTGCGGCCGGTCTCCAGCCCAACCCTTCTGTTTGCCGCGACACTTCGGGCGACAAACGATGCGTTGAAACTCCCCGATGCTATCCATCTTGCCGAAGCGGCACGAGCTGATTGCGCAAACTTCATCACCATCGAAAAACGGCTGAGCAGCTTGCAGTGGGACAAGGCATGGCTTGCGCTTCAAATGACAGGCCAGCCACCGACAGTGACCAACATGACCGATAGCAACCTGGATTTCGTGTTGGGCAGAGCATGACCGCCCCTCTCCTGTCCATCGAAGATTTGTCCGTGGCGTTTGCGCAGGAGGGGCGACAGACCCTTGCCGTGGACCGCGTGTCCATGACGCTCGGCAAGGGCGAGACCCTTGCCGTTGTGGGAGAGTCCGGCTCCGGCAAATCGGTGACGGCGCTCTCCGTCGTCCGTCTTCTGCCCTACCCGTCCGCCAGCCACCCCACGGGGCGCATCCTCTTTAAGGGCGAGGACATGCTGGAGGCGGACAACAAAGCGCTCCAGAGGATCCGCGGCAACGACATCACCATGATCTTCCAGGAGCCCATGACCTCCCTCAACCCGCTCCACAAAGTGGAAAAGCAGGTGGGCGAAATCCTGAGGCGTCACCGCGGCATGTCGGAGAACGCTGCGCGACACCGGACCCTTGAACTCCTAGATGCGGTGGGCATCCAAAACCCTGAAACCCGGCTTGCCAGCTATCCGCACCAGCTCTCCGGCGGCCAGCGCCAGCGCGTCATGATCGCCATGGCCCTTGCCAACGAGCCCGACCTGTTGATTGCCGACGAGCCCACCACCGCGCTCGACGTCACCGTTCAGGCGCAGATCCTACAGCTTCTGGCCGACATACAGGCCCGGCTCGGCATGGCCATGCTCTTCATCACCCACGACCTCGGCATCGTGCGCAAAGTTGCCGACAGGGTTGCGGTGATGACCGCGGGCAAGCTGGTGGAGCACGGCCCCACCGAAGACGTTTTCGTCAACCCGCAGCACGAGTACACCAAACACCTTCTGTCGGCCGAGCCTAAGGGGCTCGCAAGCGAGGTGGCCCCCGACGCGCCGGTGGTGATGGAGACCCAGGACCTCAAAGTCTGGTTTCCCATCAAGCGGGGCCTGCTGCGCCGCACGGTTGACCACGTAAAGGCTGTAGACGGCATCGACATTTCGGTGCGCAAAGGCTCAACGCTTGGGATCGTCGGCGAGTCGGGTTCGGGCAAGACCACGCTCGGGTTCGCCATCTTGCGGCTCATCTCGTCGGACGGCCGCATTGTCTTCATGGGCGAGGCCATCGACGGCCGCTCCTGGGCCAAGATGCGCCCCCTGCGCTCACAAATGCAGATCGTCTTCCAGGACCCCTACGGCTCGCTGTCGCCGCGCATGTCGGTGGCGGAGATCATCGAAGAGGGCATGAAGATCCATCTCTCCCTTGGCGCGAAGGAGCGGGACGAAAGGGTCGTAAAAGCGCTGGAGGAGGTGGGGCTCGACCCTGCAACCCGCCATCGCTACCCGCACGAGTTCTCCGGCGGGCAGCGCCAGCGCATCGCCATCGCCCGCGCCTTGGTGCTGGAGCCGGACTTCATCATGTTGGACGAGCCCACCTCCGCCCTTGACCGTTCGGTCCAGGCCCAGGTGGTCGACCTTCTGCGCGACGTGCAGCGCCGCCGCGGCCTCACCTTCCTGTTCATCTCCCACGACCTTCAGGTGGTGCGGGCACTTTCCAACGAGGTGGTGGTCATGCGCGGCGGCAAGATCGTGGAGCGCGGGCCGACACAACAAATCTTCGACGCGCCGGAGACGGACTATACCAAGGCCCTCATGGCGGCCGCGCTTCACCACGAAACCGCCCCGCGCGGCGTTGTGGCGGACTGACGGTTCGTTCACCGTTCCGCTCTATCGTTTGCGGTCCCGAATCACTTGTGTCCCCACGCGGATCCGTCATGAGTACCGTGAAAGAACGTTTGGTCCAGGAAATCTCAGGCGCGCCGGTCACCATAGACGTGCGCAGGGCGCCGCGGGCCAAGCGCATGACGCTGCGCATTCCGCCCGGCCATGCCAACCCGGTGCTCACCATCCCGGCCCGGGCGAGCCTGAAATCTGTTGAACCCTTCGTGCGCCAGCAAACGGGTTGGCTCGCCGCGCGGCTTGCCGAGAGGCACCCTGTCTCACCCCTTGCTGACGGGGCGTTGGTTCCCTTCCGCGGCACGCTCCACGCCATCGCCTGGCAGGGTGCCGGCCGGGGCACCGTGCGCGTGGAAAGCGGCGTCGAGGGGCCGGTCCTCCTGGTCCACGGCAGACCTGAGCATTTGCCCCGCCGTCTGGAGGACTTTTTCCGCCGCGAAGCGCGGGCGGACCTTGAGGCTGCCGTGGCAGAATTTGCCGAGAAGGTACGCCGGCGCCCCACAGCGCTGCGGATCAAGGACACCCGCGCGCAGTGGGGATCGTGCACACCTGGGGGCGTGCTCTCGTTCTCGTGGCGCCTTGTCCTCGCACCATCGTTCGTTCTGCGCTACGTGGCCGCCCATGAGGTTGCGCACCTCATAGAGCTCAACCACTCAGATCGTTTCTGGGCACTGAACGCAGCGCTCGACCCGAACCATCGCAACGCCCGTGCGTGGCTGAAGGCCCACGGCCGCGCCCTTCACGCTGTGGGGCAGGGTCCCCAGTAACGCGTGTTGCTTTGGGTTGCACTCCCGGCAATGGTGCCCGCAGCCCTCCCCGCCGCTTTCCAATAAGGCACACTGCTTGGCCGACAGCGCGCTTGTTTCCATCGTCCTGCCCGTATTCGGGCTGATCGGCCTCGGCTACTTGGCAGCCGCGCTCAAGATCCTGCCTGAAAGCGTCGGTGATGGTTTGGCCGGCTTTGTCTTTACGCTAGCGATCCCACTCCTCCTGTTCCGCGCCATCGGCACTTTGGAGATCCCCGACCTCAACCCGTGGCCGTTCTGGATCGCTTACTTCGGCGGCGTCGCAGTCAACATCCCGCTCGGTTACTTCATCGCACGACGGTTGTTCGGGCGGGACGCGCGGGCAAGCGTCGTTGCAGGAATCGCCACGTCGTACTCAAACGTCGTCATGGTGGCGATGCCGCTCATCGACAAAGCCTTTGGCGAGGTGGGGCTCGTCACCGTCCTCCTCCTCATCGCGGTCCACCTGCCGGTGATGACTTTCGTGTCCGCTGTGCTCATCGAGGTGGCGGACGCGAAAGGCGATGAGGGCAGTGGGGCGAGCCGCTTTGCCGCATCGCTCTGGCGCGTTCTGCGCGGACTTGCCACGAACCCGTTCATTGTCGGAATTGCTGCCGGCGTCGCCTTCCGCCTCACGGGTCTGCCCCTCACCGGCGTTCCGGCCATCGTCATCGAAAGGGTCTCAGATACGGCGATCCCGCTTGCCCTGGTGGCGCTCGGCATGAGCCTGAAACGCTATGGCATTAGCGGCAACATCGGCCCCGCCATTTTGATCGGTGCGGTCAAACTCTCGGTGATGCCCGTGGTGGTCTTCGTCCTCGCCGCGTACGTCTTCGCCCTGCCGCCGCTCGCCATCGCCGTCGCGGTGATCAGCGCGGCCGGCCCCACCGGCGCCAACGCCTACATCATGGCGACCCGCTTCAACACCGGCCTTGCCCTCTCGGCCAACACCATCACGCTCACCACTGCAGTCTCCGTTCTCACACTCGGCCTGTGGCTTTCCCTCTTCGTCACTGTCGGCCCTGCCCTTAACTGAGGGAATACCCGAGGCTCTCGCGGACCCGGTCCGCACTCCAACCCTCCTCTCGCAGCGCCCGGAGCGACAGCGCGCCGTTGGACTTGGAGAGTTTGCGCCCGTCGTCACCCGGAACCAGCCGGTGATGGAAATAGGCAGGGGCGGGCAAGTCCAAGAGGATCTGCAGCACACGGTGGACGGCAGTCGCGGCAAGAAGGTCCTCACCGCGCACCACGTGGCTGATCCCCTGCGCCGCGTCATCCACCACAACAGCAAGATGGTAGCTCGTGGGCGTGTCTTTGCGGGCGAGCACCACGTCCCCCCAAGCGGCCGGATCGCAAGCCTTGTGACCAAGCGCGCCGCCCTCGCCATCCACCATCGCCATCGTGACCGGGCTGTCGATCCGCTTCAGCGCCTCTGCCATATCAAGACGCCACGCGGCCGGTTCGCCTGATGCACGGCGCCGATCCGCCTCTTTCTCTCCCAGAACGGCTGCATCGCCCGGAAACAGCGGCGCACCATCCGGGTCGCGCGGCCCCCCGCAGGGAACCGCGCCGGCAATCTCCCGGCGCGTGGCAAAGGAAGGATAGACGAGGCCCGCTTCACGGAGCTGCCCGACCATCCCCAAGTACTGCGCGAAATGGGCACTTTGCCTGCGAAAGGGCGGGGTCAACGCGACGCCAAGCCATGCCGTATCCTCAAAGATCGCTGCCTCGAACTCCGGACGTGCCCGCCCCGTATCAATGTCTTCGATGCGGATGGTGAGCGGCCGATCGAGAACCTGTGCAAGCTGCTCATTGGCAAGCAGCGACAGGGCATGCCCCAGATGCAAGAATCCGTTTGGGCTCGGCGCGAAACGCAACATCGGCAGAGTGTAGGCGCACACCTGACGATGCGGGAAGATTGACACCGCTACCCGCCTCGCGGCTTGTGGATGCCATGCCGTCCGCGCGCCGACCCACACCCATCCGCACCAAGCGTGACCTTGCCGCATCCCTTGCCGCCCTGGCGAAGGCTGACCCACGCCTTTGCCGCGCCGCCGCCCTTGCAGCACCCCTGCCGCTGCGCCTTCACCCACCGGGCCTCGCCGGCCTGTTGCGCATCGTGACAGGGCAGCAGCTTTCAAAGGAATCCGCCGCCGCGGTGTGGACCCGCGTGGAGAGCGCGTTCGATCCCATGTGCCCGGTGCGGTTATCAACGGCGAGCGAGGAGACCCTTCGTGCACCAGGCCTTTCCCGCCAAAAGGTGCGCACCTTCCGCAGCGTTGCCGAAGCGGTCGCCGGCGGGCTCGACCTTGAAGGCCTCGCATCCTTGCCGGCGGAGGAGGCTCGCCCGGTTTTGGAAGCGATCCCCGGCATTGGCCCGTGGAGCGCTGATCTTTATCTGATGTTTTGCGCCGGGCACCCCGACATTCTGCCCGTCGGCGATCTTGCCGTGCGCCGCGGGGCCGGCCGCGTGCTGGGCCTTCCTGAGGAGCCCACCCCAGACGCGCTCTCTGACATGGGACACGCATGGGCGCCGTGGCGCAGCACCGCATCGCGGCTTTTCTGGGCGGTCTATCGCTTTCCGGCCGACACACCCCTCACCGCGCAGCCGGTGTCCTGAACAATCCAGAAAGGACCGCGATGACCAAGCTGGACGGGCCGCGCCGCCCCGCAAAGGCCGGCAAGGCCGATGCGCTCATCGTCTTCATCCACGGCTATGGTGCGGACGGGAACGACCTCATCGCCCTTGCCGACGTGTTCGCCCCGCAATTCCCCGGCGCCGCCTTCGCCTCGCCCCACGCCCCGGGGCTGACGCCCATGGGCGGGCGGCAGTGGTTCCCCCTCACCATGCGCGATCCGTCAGAATATAAACGCGGCGTGGAAGCGGCAGCCCCTGCGCTTAACGCATTCTTTGACGATGAACTCCAACGCCTCGGCCTTCCCCAGAACCGGCTGGTCATCGTGGGGTTCAGCCAAGGCACCATGATGGGGCTCCACGTGGGCTTGCGGCGCGCGGTGGCACCGGCGGCGATTGTCGGCTTTTCGGGGCTCTGCGCTGACCCTGCCGCCACCGACCTCAACGGCGCGCCGACGCTGTTGGTGCACGGCACGGCGGACGAGGTGCTCCCCGCAGCGCTCACCGTCGAGGCCGCTCAAGCCCTCGGCACGGCTGGCGTTCCTGTGGAATGGCATCTCGTCCCTGGGCTCGGCCACGGCATCGAACAAACGGGATTGGCGTTTGCATCCGGACACATAAGGCAGGGCCTCGCGCCGAAATGACCCGGTGACGGGCGCAGTTCCACCTTCACATAGCCATCACATTGGCGCACCATAACGACCATGTAAGTTATGGTGATTCTCCACGGACGTTGAACAACAGGGAGATTCGGGCGAGTGACCATCGCGGCCCACCCCAATGCTCACCCCACGTTGGTGCTGAATGCAGACTATCGTCCGCTCAGCTACTACCCGTTGTCGCTCTGGTCCTGGCAGGACGCCATCAAGGCGGTGTTCCTCGATCGTGTGAACATCGTCTCGGAGTATGCTGCGGAGGTGCGCAGCCCCTCGTTTCGGATGCGCCTGCCGTCGGTGGTGTCGCTGAAGACCTATGTCCGCCCGGCCCGCTTCCCGGCCTTCACGCGCTTCAACGTGTTCCTGCGCGACAAGTTTGAGTGCCAGTATTGCGGAAGCACGGAGGAGTTGACGTTCGACCATCTGGTCCCGCGCTCCCGCGGCGGACTGACCACATGGGACAATGTCATCACCGCCTGCTCACCATGCAATCTGCGCAAGGGGAACAAGAGCTGCCGGGTTGCGGAGATGTGGCCGCGCCAGCAGCCCTACCGGCCGACGGTGCACGACCTTCACAACAACGGCCGCCTGTTCCCGCCGAACTACCTGCACGAAAGCTGGCTCGACTTCCTCTATTGGGACACCGTCCTGGAGCCATAGCCTTCAGACGGACTCTGACAGGAGCGCGAGGGGAACACCTCGCCCATGCAAGTGAGGCGCCGGCGCGAAAGCGCTGTCCGCCCTCACCCTTTCGCCCCGCGCTTCCCCGCGCCGAGGAGCGGCTTCGCCTCTTCGTCCAGCGGCCAGCGCGAACGCACCCGCGCGTCCTGTCCCAGAGCCGAGCCCATTGCCAGCCCTTCAAGCCCGGCGTAGGCGACCATGGCGCCATTGTCGGTGCACAGAGCCATGGGCGGCGCGATGAAGTCGATGCCGGCCCGAGCCGCGACGTCGGACAGCGCGCTGCGGATTGATGCATTTGCCGCAACCCCGCCGGCAACCACCAACCCCTTTCCAGCCTCGCCGGCAAGCGCGGCAAACGCGGTGAGCGCCCGTTCCGCAGCCCGCGACAAATGCGCGGCCACGGTGGCCTGAAAAGACGCGCAGATGTCGGCGATGTCCTCGGTGCTGAGGGGCTCGGCATCGAGGGCTGCCAGCCGCACCGCCGTCTTTAGCCCGGCGAAGGAGAGGTCGCACCCAGGCCGCTTCAGAAGGGGCACGGCGAAGGCGAAGCGGCCGGCGTCGCCGCGTTCGGCGGCCGCCTCCACCGCCGGCCCGCCCGGATAGCCGAGCCCCAGGAGTTTTGCCGTCTTGTCGAAGGCCTCCCCCGCCGCATCGTCGATGGTGCCCCCGAGCCTGCGATACTGCCCATGCCCCAGGACAGCGATGAACTGCGCATGCCCCCCCGAAAGGAGCGCCACGCAATAGGGGTAGGCGAGCCCATCCGTAAGCCTGGGCGTCAGCACATGGGCCTCAAGGTGATTGACCGCGGCAAAGGGGACGTTTGCAGCCCGCGCGACGGCCTTGCCGAACGTCGCCCCCACAAGCAGCCCGCCCAGCAGACCGGGCCCTGCCGTCGCCGCCACTGCGGACATCTCGTCCAGCGCCAAACCCGCCGCGCTCAACGCCTCCCCCACAACCGCGTCGATGGTGTCAGCATGGGCGCGGGCGGCAATCTCGGGCACCACCCCGCCGTAAAGGGCGTGAAGGTCGGCCTGGGACAGCACGATGTTGGACAAGATGCGCGCGCTGCCCGGCGTCCCGGCAACCACCGCCGCGGCACACTCATCACAGCTTGTCTCGATGCCGAGCACCACGTCTTCCGCCACCGCGCCGCTCATCCTATGCTGCCCGAAATCCCAACGCACATTTCCCTGGACGTTCCGTGACACCCATTCGCATCGGCACCCGCGGCAGCCCGCTTGCCCTCGCCCAGGCCCACATGGTCGCAGACGGGCTGGCGCGCCAGGAGGGCGCAGAGCCGCCCGAAATCGTCGTCATCAAAACCAAGGGCGATGCCATCCTCGACAAGCCGCTGGCGGAAGTCGGCGGAAAAGGTCTTTTCGTCAAGGAGATCCAGGATGCGCTGATGGACGGGCGGATCGATTGCGCCGTCCACAGCGCGAAGGACATGGAAACGGTGCTGCCCGCGGCCCTCACCCTTGGGGCCTTCCTGCCGCGGGAGGACGTGCGCGACGCCTTCATCTCCCGCGGCGGTGTCCGTCTTGCCGATCTTGCCGAAGGTGCCGTGGTGGGCACCGCATCGCTCCGCCGCCAGGCCCTCATCCGCCGCGCCCGGCCCGACGTTCGCTGCGAAATCCTGCGCGGGAACGTGCAGACGCGCCTTGCCAAGCTCGAAGCGGGGGAGTGCGATGCAACCCTCCTCGCCCTTGCGGGCCTGAAACGCCTTGGCCACGCGGAGGTGGCAACGGAAATCCTGGACCCTTCCGCCTTTCCGCCGGCCCTTGCCCAGGGCGCCATCGCCATCGAGATCCGCCGCAGTGACGACCGGATGATCGAAGCGATGAAAGCCCTCAACCACGCCGACACGGAAACGGCGGTTGCAGCCGAGCGCGGCTTCCTGGCGGCACTCGATGGCTCTTGCCGCACCCCCATCGCGGGCCTTGCAACGGTGGCGGACGGCACGCTCACCTTTTCAGGCCTCGTCGCCACACGGGACGGCGCGCGCATTGAAGACATCGACACCGCCGGCCCGGCAGCCGATGCTGCGGAAATCGGCTACGAGGCGGGAAAGAGCCTGCGCGCGCGCATCGGCGACAACTTCTTCTCCGGCTGGTCATGAGCTTTAGCGTCGCCGTCACCCGCCCCGCGCCCTTCGCGGCCGAAACGGCAGACGCCCTCTCCCGCCGCGGCTACGAGCCTCTGCTTGCCCCGCTCCTCCTACTCAACCGCCTCACCCTCCCCGGCGGCGCCGATCCGCTCCGGGCGCCGGGAAATCCATCGGCCCTTGCCCTTACCAGCCGCACAGCCGCCCGCCTCATGCGCGACGCGCCCGCCTTCAAGCACCTCCCCGCCTACTGCGTCGGCAGCGCCACCGCGCGCGAGGCGGCCGCTGCTGGCTTTTCCGTCGTCGACGCCAAAGGCACGGTGGACGACCTTTTCCACCTTCTGAGCCGCTCCGCCGACAGGCTGGGGGAAGGCCCTGTGCTCCACCTCTCCGGCGCGGACCAACGCGGAGACCTGGTGGAACGGCTGAACGCGGCAGGCATCTCCGCCGAGCGCCGCGTCATCTACAAGATGGAGGCCGCAACGACGCTACCGCCGGTGAGCGAGGCGCCGGACGCAGTGCTCCTTTATTCGCCGAGGACCGCTCGGGTTTTCGCCCGCCTCGCCACCCTCGGGACTAACGCTGCGCATTGGCGCAAATCCCCCTGCGTCGCCCTCTCGCCTGCAGTGGCCGAAGCGCTCGCGCCCCTCAGCGCCGCCGCCATCGCAGCGCGACCCGACGAGGCCGCGCTGTTCGACGCGCTCGCCGGCCTGCGCACCACAGCCGCCGCGGGGGCCTGAGCGATGCTGCGCGCCCTCCTCCTCCTCGCGGTTCTCTTTGGGGTGGCGGGCGGCGCGGTGTGGCTTGCGGATGATCCGGGGACGATCACCTACACCTGGCGCGGCAACGAAGGCGCCCTCTCCACAACCCGCGCAGCAGCGCTCGCCCTCGCGGCTGCGGTTCTCCTGTGCCTTTTCGCCCTCGTCCTCGGCGCAGCCTGGCGCCTGCCGCGAACCCTGCGCGCGCGCCGTCAGAAAGCTGCGGAGCGAAAAGCTGAAACCGCCTTGACCAACGCGGTGGTCGCCGTGGGTTCAGGCGACGGCGCGGCAGCAACCCGGGAAGCGGCCCAGGCGCTCGCTGCCCATCCAAACAGCGCCGTCGCCACATTCATTGCCGCCCAGGCCGCACAACTTGCCGGAGACAGCGTTGAGGCCGAGC
>JBCDFB010000036.1:0-13264 GCA_039178655.1 Pseudomonadota bacterium
CAATCGCGCAAGGGCCGCTTCATCATCGGCAATGCGCGCCTCCAGCGCCGCCACACGCGTTCCGACTTGGGCAAGGCTTTGGCGGAGCCGCGCCTCATCCCCAGCCAGATCGATCAGTTCCTGGCCCAAGCGCTCGGCCCGCGCTTCCGTCGCCGCCGTTTCTTCGCGCAGTGCGCTGAGGCGATCAGACAGTTGCGCTGCCTGACGGGGCGGGTCGCCCGGTGACTGCGCAAACGTGCAAGGTGCGCTCACCAGCACCCAAGCTGAAACGACAGCGGCAGCAGCGATTATGCGCGATGGTATGGGTGACCAATGCATAGGGTGACGGCCCGGTAGATCTGCTCGCACAGCACGGCACGGGCAAGAAGATGGGGTAGCGTAATGGCCCCCAGCGACACTGTCACGTCCGCGGCCCGGCGCAACTCCTCGCCGTGACCGTCCGCGCCGCCAACGGCAAAAGAACAGTCGGCGCTAAGGTCGGCCCATTGGCGCAAATACCGCGCAAAATCCGCGCTCGACCAGCCTGCGCCGCGCTCATCCAGCGCAATGAGCACACCGCCTCCCCGGCGTGACAGGAGCATTGCAGCCTCAAGGTCTGCCCGCCGCGGCCCGGCCTGGTCGGGAATTTCACGCATGGAGACGCGAGAAATCCCCATCTGCCGCCCGGCTTTTTGCGCGCGCTCCAGGTACCGCGCTGTTAGCTCCGCCTCAGGCCCGCTCGTTTTGCCAACGGCGAGGACCGTGACGTTCAGTTCACCAGTTCCACGTGACCCGAGCTGTCCACCTGCCACATCTTTTCAAGATTATAGAAGGTGCGGACCTCCGGCCGGAACACGTGAATGATGACGTCGCCGGCATCAATCAGCACCCAGTCGCAGGCGTTGATGCCTTCAACATTCACGCGTTTAACGCCGGCATTTTTCAAGTTGCGGAGCAAGTGATCGGCAACGGCACCCACATGCCTGTGGGATCGGCCTGAAGCCACCACCATGTGGTCAGCGAGCGGGGTCTTCCCGGTCACGTCGATGGCGACAATGTCCTCAGCCTTCGACCCTTCGAGGCTGTCCAGGACGACGGCGAGCTGATCGGCAGGGGCCATCGGCTCGGCATGGGCGGCTCTCACCGGCCCATTTTGGGTCAATGCCATGTGTGCGGGGCTTCCTTTCCTGTCGCGCGGTCCTTCCTTCGGGCCGTCCGTCATGGCGTCACCGCTGCGAATCGCTCCACAGCGCAGCTCAAACATAAGTTTGTCTCTATGACCGTTTCAAGACGAAGCCGCCGCGCCCCCGCGCCTATCGCGCAGAAGCCGCAGCAGCGTTGAGGAAACCGGGTCCAGCGGCACGTGCAAAAACACCCATGCCGGCGCTGCCATGTCGGCAAGGGCGGCCGCCTCCGCCTCTGGCCGCCGCGCACCTGCAAAGGCCCGCGCGGCCGGCGAGGACAGGGCCGCCATGGATGCGCCGGGCCGATTGATTACCGCAACGGGCACGCGCCGCATGATCTCGCGCCATTTCTGCCAGCGGTGGAGGTTTGCAAGGTTGTCTGCACCCATCACCCACACGAACTTCGCCGCTGGAGCGCGCCGTCGCACGTGAAGGATCGCATCAGCGCTGTAGCGAACGCCGATGGACGCCTCAAAACCCGTCACCACCATGCGCGGGTGGTCCGCCAGGCCGCGCGTTTCGGCAATGCGTGTGTCCAGCGGCGGCAGTCCATCGCTTGATTTCAGCGGATTGCCGGGCGTGACCAGCCACCAGACTTTGTGCAGCGCCAGGCGCGACAGGGCCATCAGCGCCACATGCCGGTGCCCCTTGTGGGGAGGGTTGAAGGACCCGCCGAAGAGGCCGATTCGCTGGCCAACACCCGCAGCTGGCATTTTGTAGGGGTCAAGGCGCTCTGAAACGGCGCGGCTGCCCACCAGCCCGTCGCTCACGCCCGGGTCTGCCCCGCCCCGCGAACGCGATAGTTGAAGGTGGTGAGTTGCGCCACGCCCACCGGGCCGCGGGCATGGAGCCGCCCTGTGGCAATGCCGATCTCCGCCCCCATACCGAATTCGCCCCCATCGGCGAACTGCGTGGAGGCGTTGTGCAGCACGATGGCCGAGTCCACTTCATTCAGAAAGCGCTCAGCCGCCGCCGCTTCGTCGGTGACGATGCAGTCGGTGTGGTGGGAGGAGAAGCGGGCAATGTGGGCGAGCGCACCGTCCAGCCCGTCAACCACCGCAACGGAGAGGATCGGGGCCAGGTACTCGGTGCGGAAATCCTCTTCTGTCGCCGCGTCCATGGGGTGAATGGCGCGCGCCCGCTGGTCGCCCCGCAGGGCGCATCCGGCAGCCTCCAGCGCATCGGCAATGGCGGGAAGCATGTGGCCGGCGCTTGCATCCACCAGCAGCGTTTCAGCAGCACCGCAAATGCCGGTGCGCCGCATCTTTGCATTCACCGCCACGTCAACCGCCATGGTGATGTCGGCAGCCCCATGGATGAAGACATGGCAAAGGCCTTCAAGGTGCGCAAAGACCGGAACGCGCGCCTCGCGCTCAACGCGCTCCACCAGACTGCGCCCGCCGCGTGGGACGATGACGTCAATGCCGCCACCAGCGCCCTCAAGCATGGCGCCTACGGCGGCACGGTCCCGCACCGGGACGAGTTGCACACCGTCCTGCGGCATGCCGGCCTCATTGAGACCTTTGCGCAGCGCGTCCGTGATAGCCTTGGCGCTCCCCAGCGTCTCAGACCCGGAGCGCAAAACCACAGCATTGCCGGCCATGAGACAAAGGGCTGCCGCATCGGCTGTCACATTGGGGCGGCTTTCGTAAATCACGCCGATCACGCCAAGGGGCGTTGCAACGCGGGAAATGTGCAAGCCATTCGGCCGCGTCCATTCGGCCAGCACTTCGCCAACCGGATCATCCAGCGCCGCCACGGCCTCAACAGCGTCGGCGATGGCCCCGACCCGCTCTTCATCCAATCGCGCCCGGTCGCGGAAGGCAGGCGCTGCATTCATGGCTGACAGGTCCGCAGCGTTTGCCGCCAGAATGGGCGCACAGTCGGCGCGCACCGCACGGGCCATCGCCATCAGCGCTGCGCGCTTTTGCGCTGTCGGCGCAAGGGCAAGCGCGGACTGGGCGCGCCGGGCATTGGCGCCCATTTCGCGCACGAGTGCGGCAGCATCCAGCGTTTCCTCTGGCGTTGGGGCGAGTGCGAGCGTCACGTGTCCTCCGGCGGCGCGGGGTGGAGCGCCATATCGTCCCGATGCACCATGGTGGAGCGCGCACGCGCACCCACCAGCGTCTGGAGTGAAGAAGTTTTGTGCCCTTTTATCAAGCGGGCATCGTCCACATCGTAGGCAACAAGGCCCCGGCCCACTTCTCGCCCGGCACCGTCGAGCAGGCGGACGGCATCACCTCGGGCAAAACTGCCGCTCACCGCTGACACCCCGGCAGGCAGGAGGCTGCGGCCCCGAAGGATGGCCCGCACAGCGCCATCATCCAGCGTCAGCGTGCCGCGCGGTGTCAGCGAGCCAGCAATCCACACTTTCCGCGCTGTCACCGGGTCGATGCGCGGATGGAACCAGGTGGCCCGCGCCCCCTCGCTGAGCGCGCGCAGCGGATGGGCAATCCTGCCCGACGCAACGGCCATTGCCGTGCCCGCCTCCATCGCGATGCGCGCAGCGTCAATCTTCGTCTTCATCCCGCCGCGCGAGAGGGCGGACCCCGCATCGCCCGCCATGGCAACAATGTCTTCGCCAAGGTGCGTCACATCGCAGATGAAGCGCGCATCAGGGTTCTCGGACGGCGGCGCTGTATAGAGCCCATCCACATCCGACAGGAGGATCAGGCAGTCGGCCGAAATCATCGTCGCGACGCGGGCGGCCAGGCGGTCATTACCGCCATAGCGGATCTCGCCGGTGGCGATGGTGTCGTTTTCGTTGACGATGGGGATCATGCGCGCGCGCAACAGCTCGTCTATGGTCGTGCGCGCGTTGAGATAGGCGCGCCGCTCCTCCGTATCGCGCACGGTAAGGAGCACTTGGGCTGCGCCAATCCCATCCGCCGCCAGCGCGGCGGACCACTCGGCAGCAAGCGCGATCTGTCCGACGGCTGCAGCGGCCTGGCTTTCCTCCAGCTTGAGTGCCCGGCGGCCATAGCCGATGGGCCCTCGGCCCATGGCGATCGCGCCTGAGGAGACCACCAGAACGTCAGCGCGGGCATGGAGCGCGGCAAGGTCAGCGGCCAGCGACTGAAGCCATGGTTTTCGCGGCGCGCCATCCTCCCCCACAAGGAGTGCCGAGCCGAGCTTCACCACAATTCGTTTTGCCCCGGAGAGCCAGCGTTCCGTGCCGGCGGCCGGCGCCTTCACGGTCGCCATGGGGCCTCCGCCTCCGCCCCCACCGGCGCCTGCGCAGCGCGCTCGACTGCCCGCGCACGTTCAACCACATCCGCCAAAGCCCGAAGCGCCTCTGTCACACCATGGCCGGTCGCCCCTGAAAGCGTGAGCACCGGCCCGCCCGCCGCAACCTTCAAAGCCGAAACCTTCGCGGCGATGTCTTCGCCCACCGCATCGGATTTTGACAGCGCAACCACGCGGGGCTTTTGCGCAAGTCCGGCGCCGTATGCAGCAAGCTCAGCGTCGACGACGCGAAACTCGCCCGCCACATCGTCAGACGTGCCGTCCACCAGGTGGAGGAGGACGGCACAACGCTCGATATGGCCCAGGAACCGGTCGCCGATCCCAACCCCCTCGCTGGCGCCTTCGATCAGGCCCGGAATGTCTGCGATGACGAGCCGGCGGCCATCCACCTCGGCAATCCCCAGGTGCGGGTGCAGTGTTGTGAAGGGGTAGTCGGCCACCTTCGGCTTCGCAGCGCTCACGGCGGACAAAAAGGTGCTCTTACCGGCGTTCGGCAGACCCACCAAACCGGCATCTGCGATCAATTTCAGGCGCAGCCAGATCCCCAATTCGGCGCCCGGTAGGCCCGGGTTGGCATGCCGGGGCGCGCGGTTCACCGACGACTTGAACCGCTGGTTGCCGAACCCGCCATTGCCGCCCGAAAGGAGCTTGATGCGTTGCCCTTTCTCGGTGAGGTCGGCGAGGACACGCTCTTTCTTTTCATCCAGCACCACCGTTCCCACGGGAACCTTCAGAACCACGTCCGCGCCGTCGGCACCGGTGCGGTTGCGCCCGGCCCCGCCGACGCCCGCCTCGGCCCGAAAATGCTGCTGATAGCGAAAGTCGATCAGCGTATTGAGGCCGTCCACCGCCTCGACCCAAACGTCGCCGCCACGTCCGCCGTCGCCGCCGTCGGGCCCGCCATGCTCCACGTACTTCTCGCGCCGGAACGAGACTGCGCCCGGCCCACCGTTGCCGGAGCGCACATAGACCTTAGCCTGATCGAGAAACTTCATGGGCTGCCTGCCCCCGCCGCGCCGCACTGCCGGCGCCCGCACAGCGCCTGCCCGTTACAAGACGCGTTTGCCGTCCGCGTCGATGATCAACGTCCCGTCCTCCTTGGCCAATGGGCCTGGAGGCAGGCGCTCCAGCATGTCGAGCACGCTTTCGCTAGGCCTGCAAAGTTTTACGCCCCTGGGGCTCGCAACGAACGGCCGGTTCACGAGCACCGGGTGCTCGGTCATCGCATCCAGGAGAGCCTCATCGGGCACGGACGGGTCGGTCAGCCCGAGCTCCTCCGCCGGCGACTTGGAAACCCGCAGCGCCTGCCGCGGCGTGACATCCGCGGCGGCAAAAAGCGCCAGGAGTTGCGGCCGCGTCCACCCTGTCTCAAGGTATTCAATGACTGTGGGGTGGGCGCCCGCAGCCTCGGCGAGCTCCACCACGTTGCGGGACGTGCCGCAGGCCGGGTTGTGGAAGATGACCACCGCCACGGCAGCGGGCGCTTCTATTCGGCGGCTTCCGCCTGCGCTGGCGAGACGGACACATAGGTCCGCCCGAGCCGCTTGCGGAACGACACTTTGCCCTCAACCAGCGCGAACAGGGTGTGGTCCTTGCCCATCCCCACATTTTCGCCCGCATGCCACCGGGTGCCGCGCTGGCGCACGATGATGTTGCCGGGAATAACAGCCTCACCACCAAACTTCTTAAAGCCCAGGCGACGCCCTGCGGTATCGCGCCCGTTGCGGGACGAGCCGCCAGCCTTCTTGTGTGCCATCTCTCGTCTCCTTTACGCGGCCGGGCTGATGCCGGTGATCTTCACTCTCGTCAGGTGCTGGCGGTGGCCGTTTTTGCGGCGCGAATTCTGCCGGCGCCGCTTTTTGAAGATGATGACCTTCTTGTCGCGGAATTGATCGACGATCTCGCCCGATACCGACGCCCCGTCGATCATCGGCGCGCCGACCGTGACGCTGTCGCCATCACCGATCATCAGCACTTCGCCGAACGAGACGCTTGCGCCTGCCTCGCCCTCGATGGTCTCCACGGCAAGCTGATCGCCCTCTTTCACGCGATACTGCTTGCCGCCTGTCTTGATGACTGCGAACATTTTCAAACACTTTCCGTGCGCTGGTCCTGCGCCTTGGGCGAAGGCCACGCCTTTTTGTCGTTGGTTCTGCTTAAGGTGCGGCACATACGGCTGCGGCGGCCAAAAATCAAGCGATCGCGCCCCTGTCGTAGGTGGTGACTTCCAATGGGTTGCCGTCAAGGTCCACAAAGTAGATCGACCAGGCAAGATCGTGGTCGACCACGCTTTGCGCGGTGACCGTCTCGCCGCGTTTATTCTTCAGCGCCAGGCCAGGCAGGGCTTGCACGAAGTGGGCGAAATCCTCTCCAGACACGCGCAGCGCGACGGTGCTGTCACGGGTGTGCTCCACAAAAGGGCGCTCAAACAGCGCCAGCACGCTCACGCCCGACGACGCGGACAGGATGAGCGGCCCCGAAGGATGCTCCGCCCAGGACGAGAAACGCGGGTCCGGCGTCAGGCTGAGCACGCGGGCATACCAGTTGGCGGCCTGCACCCTGTCGGACACCTCCACATGCACGTGATCAACCCGTTCGACGTCCATCACTCCTCCTCGCCGCAGTGGCCTGCTCGCGGCCCAGCGCTTGCATCACGCCCTGACAATGTGAAGATGCCGGTCACAAGAAATTCACGGAGCAGCCCATGAAAGTCGTCATCGCCGCAGCCCTGACAGCGCTCATCGCGCTGCCGGCCGCCGCACAGGACAAGATGCAACTGCGCATCGGAACGGAAGGCGCCTACCCGCCCTTCAACTTCTTTGACAGCGACAACAACCTCCAGGGCTTCGACATCGACATTGCCAATGCCCTGTGTGCTGAAATGAATGCCGAATGCACCTTCGTCGCCCAGGACTGGGACGGCATCATCCCGGCGCTGCGCGCCAACAAGTTCGACGCCATCATCGCCTCCATGTCCATCACCGAGGAGCGCGACAAGGTCGTCGATTTCACCAACAAGTACTACAACACGCCGCCCGCCCTCGCCGTCCCCAAGGATAGCGACCTTGCCGATGCGAGCCCCGAAGCCCTGTCAGGCATCATCCTGGGCGCCCAGTCCGCCACCACCCACGCCAACTATGCCGAAGCAAAGTTCCCGGACACGGAACTGCGCCGCTACGGCACGCCGGAAGAGTACAAGCTGGACCTTGAATCCGGACGCATCGATGCGGCCATCGACGACGTGGTTGTCCTGTCGGAGTGGATTGAGAGCGAAGATGGTGCGTGCTGCAAGATCCTCACGACGCTGACGCCGGATCCGGTCATCAACGGCGCCGGTGCCGGCATTGCAATCCGCGAGGGTGAGACCGAACTGCGCGACAAGTTCAACGCCGCGATCGAGGCGATCCGCGCCAACGGCGTCTACGACGAAATCCGCCAGAAGTACTTCGATTTTGACGTTTACGGCGGCTGACCGGAAGTCCGGCGCGAGGGGGGAGATCTCCCTCGCGCGTCACCTGCGGCGCGTTATGGCCATGAACTGCAAGCGTCGTGGACGGTAACCTCTTCAGCCTCTTGTCCTTCGGCCCCGACGGCTGGGGGGACGAACTCTTTGCGGGCCTGCAAATCACGCTTGCCCTGGCGCTTGCCACTGCGCCGATCGGCCTGGTGGGGGGCTTTCTGCTTGCCCTTGCCCGCCGCTCTGACAACGTATTCGCGCGGGTTCCCGCAACAGCCTTCACTACTGTGTTCAAGGGCCTGCCGGAACTCATCACGCTCTTTATCGTCTACTACGGCTTCTCCATGGCGCTCGCCTGGTTTCTGGGCCTCTTCACCGACGCGCATGTGGAAGTCTCCGCCTTCCTTGCCGGGATGATCGCGCTCGGCGCTGTTTCCGCCTCCTTCGCGTCGGAAGTGTTCATGGCGGCCCTCTCTGGCGTGCCGCGCGGACAGTATGAGGCAGCCCATGCGCTGGGGCTGTCTCGCTGGGCCACCTTGCGCAAGATCATTATCCCGCAGCTCATCAGAATTGCGCTGCCAGGCCTCGGCAACCTGTGGCTCGTCCTGTTGAAGGACACTGCGCTCGTCTCCGTCATCGCGCTGCCGGACTTGTTGCGCCGCACATTCATCGCCGTCGGCTCCACTAAGGAACCGTTCTTCTTTTTCCTTGTGGCGATCCTCATCTACTTCGCCATCTCGCTTGTCTCGATGGGAATATTCGCACTGCTCGAGAGACGCTACGAGAAGGCGTACATCCGATGAGCGAATACGTGCCGGATATTCTCGCCAATTACGGGGACGACCTATTCGACGGCTTTTTGATCACCCTGCAACTGGTCTTCCTGTCCGTCGTTGCGGGGGCGGTTCTGGGTGCTGTCATCTGCGCCGGGCGGATGTCCAAGAACCGGATCGTGATGGGCCTGGCGTGGCTTTACATCGGCCTCTTCCGCGGGACGCCGCTCCTCGCACAGCTCTTCCTGATTTACTATGGCGCCGGCCAGTTCTCCGGCTTTTGGCGCGATGTCGGGCTATGGGGCATTTTGCGCGATCCGTTCAACTGCGCGCTCATCTCTTTCACCCTCAACACGGCCGCTTACCAGGCGGAGGTGTTCCGCGGCGCGGTCCAAGCCATCCCTAAGGGGCAATGGGAGGGTGCGGCGGCGCTGGGCCTTTCCAAGCGGCTTGCCTTCCTGCGCGTCATCGTCCCCCAGGCGGCGCTTTACGCCCTCCGCCCCTTCGGCAACGAGATCATCCTCATGATCAAGGCGTCCGCCGTCGCTTCCGTGGTCACCGTCTATGATCTTCTGGGCGAAACGCGCCTGGCGTTCTCCGACACCTTCCGCTTCGACGTCTATTTCTACGCGGCAGCCCTTTACCTTGTGCTGGTGGAAACGCTGCGCAGGATCTGGAATGTGCTGGAGGCTTACCTGACGCGCCACCTCAAATCGCGAGACGAGACGCCCGCGGGCGCTGCAAAAAACAAACCGGCGGATCGCGGCCAAGCGGCGGGCGAAGGACTGTCACCGGCCAGCCCGCCCATCTCGGGCCGGCCCGTATGACGCCTTTCAAAGCGCCCCGCCGCGTCCAATGAGCCGTCACAAATGGCACCCGCAGACCATTGCGGCCCACGCGGCTGGCCGCACTGACCGCACTTTCGGCGGCGTGGTCGCGCCCATCAGCGTCGCCACAACGTTCGAACGGGGCGCGGACTATCAGCTGGCCGACGAGACGCAAAAGAGCTATCGGCGGGATTTCAACCCCACAGTCGCCGACGCCGAGGCGGTGGTGAGCGCGCTGGAGGGTGGCGCACAAACCATTGCTTTCGCGTCGGGCCTTTCGGCGGTCACTTCGGTCATGCGCGCCGCCTCCGGCCCCGTCGCCCTGCAGCGCGGCACCTACTACGGCACATCATCCGCCGCCGCGTTTTATGTCGAGCGCGGCGCGAAGATCGTGGAGTTCGATCCGACGCACCTTACAACACTCGACGCTGTGCTGGCGCGGGACAAACCTGCGCTCGTGCACATTGAAACACCGTCCAACCCGCTGATCACGGTGGTGGACATCAAATCGGCCGCCGACCGCGCACACGCCGCCGGAGCCCTCCTGGCCGTGGACGGAACCACCGCAACGCCTGCAATTCAGCAGCCCCTCTCCCTGGGGGCCGACCTCGTCATCCACTCCGCCACAAAGGGGCTCGCCGGCCACTCGGACGTTTTGGCGGGAACTGTCACGGTCGCGGACCCTGACCTTCCCATCTGGTCGACGCTGAAATCCATGCGCGTTTTGGAGGGGGCGATGCTCTCTCCTTGGGACGCGTTTCTCCTCGTCCGCGGCATGCGCACCCTCCACCTTCGTATCCGTGAGATGAACCGCTCCGCCCTTCACATCGCCCACGTGCTGGCGGGCCACCCGGGTGTGGCACGGGTGCGCTACCCTGGTCTTCAGGATCACCCCCAGCACGCCATTGCGGCCGCGCAAATGTCAGGCGGCTTCGGCTCGCTCCTCTCCTTCGAGGTGGCGGGAGGTGCCCATGAGGCGCTCGCCGTTTGCGCGGGCCTCAACCTCATCAAGCGCGCCACATCCCTGGGCGGCGTTGAGAGCCTCATCGAGCATCGCCATTCCATCGAGCCGGCGTCCACCGGCGTGCCGCCGGCGCTGCTCCGCCTTTCGGTGGGGATTGAGGCGGTGGAGGACATCGTGGCGGATTTGACTGACGCGCTCTCTGCGATCGCCTGACAAGCCGGCGCCACTTGCGCTAAAGGGGCGTCAAAACGACAAGCGGGAGCGAGAAATGGCGAACGTCGCATTCATCGGCCTTGGCGTGATGGGCTATCCCATGGCCGGCCACCTTAAAAAGGCGGGGCACGACGTCACCGTTTACAACCGGGCGGCCGCCAAGGCGGAGAAGTGGGTGTCTGAGCACGGCGGCGCACACGCGCCCACTCCGAGCGCTGCGGCGGACGGCAAGGATTTCGTCTTTTGCTGCGTCGGAAACGACGATGACCTGCGCTCAGTCACCATCGGCGAAGACGGTGCGTTCCAGGCCATGAAGTCCGGCGCCATCTTCATCGACAACACCACCGCCTCCGCCGAGGTTGCGCGGGAGTTGCGCGCGGCCGCCGACGAAAAGGGCTTCGGTTTCTTGGATGCGCCAGTGTCAGGCGGCCAGGCCGGCGCAGAAAACGGCCAGCTCACCGTGATGGTGGGCGGTGATCAGGGAGTGTTTGATACCGCAAAGCCTGTGATCGACGCCTACGCCAAAATGGTCGGCCTGATGGGCGACACTGGTGCCGGGCAGCTCACCAAGATGGTCAACCAAATCTGCATCGCCGGCCTCGTTCAGGGTCTTTCCGAAGCCATTCACTTCGGCAAAACCGCCGGGCTCGACATTGAAAAGGTCATCGGCGTCATCTCCAAGGGTGCGGCCCAGTCCTGGCAGATGGACAACCGTTGGGAGACCATGAACCGCGATTTTTACGACCTCGGCTTCGCGGTGGACTGGATGCGCAAGGACCTTTCCATCGTGCTTGACGAGGCCCGACGCAGCGGGGCGCGCGTCCCCGTCACCGCTCTGGTCGACCAGTTCTACGGCGATGTGCAGAAAATGGGTGGCAGCCGCTACGACACGTCCAGTCTTCTCGCCCGGCTGGAGCGCAGCTAATCGGCAAAAGCCCGGTCCATCACGCATCGGTGGTGGACTGGGGCGCGTTGCGCGGGAGCGACCGAAGGAAACTGACAGTACCCGGACTTACCTGAGGGACAGGAGGAGTGTGCGTGGAGAGGGGTGTATCCAACGAGCTGGCGGTGCGGCATGTGCTTTCCTCCAGCCAATTCGACCGGTCGTTCCTCGACTATCTTTACACCCTCACCACCACCATTCGGCGTTTCGATAAATCTCGCGAGGGCGTCGTTTATCTGCAAAGCCTGCTGCCCCACAAGCGGGCGATGCTTTACTTCACACAGCCGTCCACGCGCACGTTTTTATCGTTTCAGTCCGCCTGCCACATCTTGGGGATCACGGCATCGGAAATCCGCGATGCCGCCACGTCGTCTGAACGCAAGGGAGAGAGTGTGGAGGATTCCCTGCGCACCTTCTCCTCCTACGTTGACCTCATCATCATGCGCTCGCCCATCCCCGGGCTGTGCGACCGGGTGGCAAAATTCTTGGACGACACGCCGCGTCCGGTCCCCATCATCAACGCGGGTTCGGGGCCGGACGAGCATCCCACCCAGGCCCTTCTGGACATTTACACCCTGTCGCGCAGCCTGCGCCAAACCGGCGGGATCGAGGGAAAGACCATCTGCATGGTGGGTGATCTCAAGCGTGGGCGCACGGTGCGCTCCCTGTCACGCCTCCTCACCAATTACCCGGGGGTTAAAATCCTCTTCGCGTCACCAAAAGCCTTCATGATCGAGGACGATCTGCGCCAAGATCTCACCCGCGCCGGCGTGGATTTTGAGGAGACGCAGGATTTTGAAGGCGCCATCGCGAATGCCGACGCCATTTACATGACGCGCATCCAAGACGAGTACGAAGGGGCAAACGCCAGCGCCGAAGAGGTGGGCCGGTATCGTCTCACAGCGGCCCACCTGCCGTCGCTGAAGGCTGACTGCGCGATCCTTCATCCCCTGCCGCGGCGCGACGAACTGGACGTGGCGATCGATCAAGACCCCCGCGCGAAGTACTGGCGCCAGGAGCGCAACGGAATGTGGGTCCGCGTCGCTCTCCTCACCATCATTTTCGGCGTGGACGACCGGGTCCAGCTCCCAGACCTCTAGCGCTAACGCGGTTCCTGATCAGATGGGATGATCTGGTCAGGGACCGCCCGCTTTTCACAGGCTCAGGCTATTCGCTCGCGCCGCGTGCTGCGCGACATGCCTGGGGCATATCCCGCTAAGATTGAAGCAATCTGAGCAACAAGAGCCTGCCCTAGGGCACCGGAGAGCGCACGGCAGACGCCACGCCGGAGATGGCGGACGGCAGCGCGCCGGCGAGCGCCGGCGCGAGGGGCTGCATGGGCGTGCTGCACATGGCGCGCGAGAGAAGCCCCATCGCCCGCACGCGCATTCCGACCCGCCGCGCAAACGCGGCCTGGAAGCTGCCTGCGGCAGCCCCCTCCAGGAAGGAGCTCGCAGCGCTTGCACCAGAGGTCAGGGCAATCCCCATGCCTTCGCCGCAGAACGAGGCGATCACCGCGGCCTGGTCGCCCAGATAGTAGGGCCCGTCCGTGGAGCGCCGCACGAAACCGTAGGGCACACGCCCCACGGCAAATGTTGCCCCGTCGCATCCCTCGCCCAAGAGCGACGCTGCATGGGGACAGGAGGCCAGAAGCCTTTCAAAATTCATTGCCAGTGTG
>JBCDFB010000037.1:0-13204 GCA_039178655.1 Pseudomonadota bacterium
CGCGGCTCGGCCTCGGCATGGCTTTCCAGCGCCCGCCCCAATTGGAGGGGGTCTCCGTCAGAGGCTTCGCTGCCGCCCTCAACGCCGACGATGCCCTCAACGCCCACGCAAAGGCGCTCGACCTTGCAGATTTTGCAGAGCGGGACGTGGTGGTGGGCTTCTCCGGCGGTGAAATCAAACGCTGGGAGGTTCTCAAACTCTTCCTGCAATCGCCCGACTTCCTGCTGATCGACGAGCCGGAAAGCGGCGTGGACCTTGAGCACATTGCGGCCGTGGGTAACGCCGTGAACACGCTGGTGGCGCAGCCGGCGCGGGACGGGACCCGCCGCAGCGCACTTCTCATCACCCACACGGGCCTGATTCTTGACCATGTGCGCGCCCACCAGGCCCATCTCATGCGCGCGGGCCGCATGCTCCACACCGGTCCGGCGCAGAACCTCCTCGCCCACATCAGGACCCAAGGCTACGTGGCGCCGGCCGCCTAGTCAGACCGCTGCCAGAAGGGGAAGGACCATGGCCGATACAAGGCTTTCAGGGATCCTCAACGAGGGCGAGGAAACCATCCTGCGCCAGGTGGGTTTTGAGGCCCCTGAGGCCCGCAGCGCGACGGCCGTTCTCGTGGACCACACCCTGCGCGTTGCCCCCGCCCATGCGGACGGGGTTGAGATCCTGTCCATCCAAGACGCCCTCATGCGCTACGACTTCGTCCAGGATCTCATGTTCAACATGATCTCCGCCGACGAGAGCGAACTGCTGCGCCAATCCGCCGAACTGCTTCACGACCCCATCGGCCACTTCGTCCACGTCCACCCAGGCGTGAAGCTCGACCGTCCCATCCAGACCTTTACGCTCATGGAGCGCCCGCAGGAACGCCAGTTCACCCACAACATCACTGTGATCGGCGAGGGGGCGGAGGTGGATATCATCGCCGGCGCAGCCGTTCCGCAAACGGTCCACACCGGTCATCACGTGTCCATCGACGAGGCGTACATGCACGCCGGCTCCAGCTGCCGCACGGTGTCGGTGGAGCGCTGGGGACGGGGGATGGCGGTGGATTCCTTCGCCCGCACGCACATGGCAGCGGGGGCGCAGACCGTGTCCAACGCCATCATGCTTGCCCCGCTGCGCCATCACCTTTCAGACAGCAAAACCGTGCTGCTCGACAATGCCCGCGCCAACGACCAGTCGGTGATCTTCGCGCCGGAAGGCTCCAGCCGCCATTTTGAGTTGGAGGTGCGCCTTGCCGGCCCCGGCGCCCGATCAGAGCATGTGGCGCGCATGGTGTCCGCAGGCGGGAGCATCATCAACAACAACCTCCTCATCGGTGAAGCGCCGGACACCAGCGGCTTCCTGGGCTGCGATGGCCTGCTTCTTTCCAACGATGGGGAGATTATCGCCACCCCTAGCCTGAGCGCCAAAAGCATCAACGCCCAGCTCTCCCACGAAGCCTCGGTGGGCATGATCGATTCGCAAAAGCTCGACTATCTGATGGCCTCCGGCCTGGGCGAGGACGACGCGCGCGACCTCATCGTCCAGGGCTTCTTGCGCCTGAAGGACGACACCATCCCGCCCGAAATGCGTGCTGCGGTGCGCGAGATGATTGCCGCTGCCCAATCGGGCGGCATGTGATCCCTCAGCCCTGCCGGGCGTAGTAGGCCGAGCGCTGCGGTGCCCTCGCCCCGCAGGCCCCAAGGTCACCGTCCGGCACGATGAGGACCACACCGTCGCCTGCCGGATAAAGCTTGCCTGAACCCGAACCACCTACAAAGCGCAGCGAGCGGCCCCGCGCCGTGGCGTTAAAAGTCCCGTCGCAGGTGAAGTTTGCGCCGGCCCCGCTGATGCTGACGGTATAGCCTCCCGCCTCGAGATCTATCGTGAGCGTGAGCCCCAAATCGCTGTCAAAGCTGCCGCGCCAGCCGCCAAAGCCCTGTTCGGAGAGGGCGCCCAGCCGCTGCCGATATGCCCTCATGGCGCAGTTCAAGTCCTCGCATTGGTTGCGCCGCGCAAGCCACTGCCGCTGCTCGTCCAACAGGCTCGCTTTGCCTTGGGCGTCCAAAGTGGTGCGCGCCGCCGCGTAGGCTTTGTTCAGCCCCTCATCCATGGCCGAAAGCGGCAGGCTGTCGTTCATCATCGCCACGATGCGCGCATCGTCCGCCTGAGCCGGCCCCGCGCCAAAGCCCAACACCGCAAAAACGGCCCACACCAAAACCCGGATCGTCATCACGCGCCTCCCGACTACTTTCCCACGCTCTCCGTCGGCAGCTTACCGGGATCACAACACCGCCGCGCAACTTATGCGGGGTGTGCCGGCCGTGCGATCCGCATTCCGCTCAGTCCGGCTGGCTAGGCCGATCCAAAGGTCTGGGTAACGGATCAGTCTGCATTTCCCTACGACTTGCAGCGGGATAGGTTCTGGCGCATCGGATCGCCAGTTTCGCAGCATTGACCCGTCAGCGACCCGGCCGCCCACCGCAAAAACTATCCCCGCCCCGCCCACCGCAGCCATACTGCCGGGGCAGCTCGGCTCACGGGGAGGCGCGGTCCGGACCGCCCGGCGCGAGAGTCGAGGGCGCGGTGGCCGTGCGGCCGGGCGGTAACGGACGCCCGATCGCACGGTAGACCGGACCGGCGTCCTGCCCGACGCGAATTGACCCGGACAGCGGGCCGGGCAAGCCGAAGCCGTAAGGCGAAGTTCGGGCAAGCCACGAGGCTCCCTCAAAGGAGCCGGGAAAGGTCCACGAAAAGCCGCAGCGGGACGTGGGGGGATAGCCCCACACACTTCACACGGGCCGTCCCACCACGTCCCGCCATCCCCACCCGATGCACAATAACATATCGACATAACCAGATTTATAGTTATATTAGCATCCATGATTGCCGATGCCACCGCCCCCGCCACCGCCAAAGCCCTCGCCGCCCTCGGTCACGAAGCGCGCCTCAGCGTCTTTCGCCTCCTGGTCCGCGCGGGGCCGGACGGTCTCAACGTGGGCGACATTGCAGCCCACACGGGCCTTCCCCAGTCGACCCTTGCCCATCACCTACGTACGCTGGTTGCCGCCGGCCTCGTTACCCAGGAGCGCCGCGGCCGGGAGGTCCTGTGCCGGGCCGACTACGAGGTGATGCGCGCGGTCCTCTCGTTCCTGACGGCTGAGTGCTGTGCCGGCGTCACCCTCCTTGAAGCTGCCGCCTGAACCCGGACCGGAAGAATGAGTGAAACCGTCCTCCACCGCGCCGGCGGCAGCCTCAGCGCCCTGCACCGCCTCGCAGCGGCCCACAGTGTCTTGCTCCTCTCAGCTTGCCTGCTCCTTGCCGTCACCCTCTTGAGCCCCGCCCAGGGCGCCCAGAGCCTCGTCTTCACGGCGAGCGCGCTCCTCCAAACCGCCCCGTTCCTGATCGCGTCCATCGCCGCTGCCGCCTACGCTGGCGCTACGGGGGCGGACAATCTCATCGCTCGCGCCTTCACCGGGTCACCCGCGCTAATGATCACCCTTGCCGCGGTGATTGGCGGCCTCTCCCCGTTCTGCTCCTGCGGCGTCATTCCCCTCATCGCTGCGCTTCTTGCCATGGGCGTTCCCCTCTCGGCGGTGATGGCCTTCTGGCTCGCCTCCCCGGTGATGGATCCCTCCATGTTCGCCCTCACCGTCGGCGTCCTCGGCACCCCCTTCGCGGTGGGCAAAACGCTCGCCGCAGTGGGCCTTGGCCTCTTCGGCGGGTTCGCAACGCTGATGCTTGAGCGCCGCGGGATGCTGGAAAACCCCCTGCGGCCCGGCGTCGGCAACGGCGGCTGCGGCGGCGCCAAAGTGCGCGCTCCCAAAACCGTCGTTTGGCGTTTCTGGGGCGACCCTGCGCGGCGGCAAAAGTTCGCCGCATCGGCCGTCTCCACAACGCTCTTCCTCGCCAAATGGCTGACGCTCGCCTTCATCTTGGAGAGCCTCATGCTCGCCTACCTCCCGGCCGAATGGGTGGTCAGCGCCGTGGGCGGCGAAGGTGTCGGCTCAGTTCTCCTCGCCACCCTCGTCGGCGTGCCGGCCTACCTCAACGGCTATGCCGCACTGCCGCTGGTCTCCGGCCTTGTGCAGCAAGGGATGAGCCCCGGCGCGGGCATGGCGTTTCTTGTGGCCGGCGGCGTCACTTCGCTCCCGGCGGCCATCGCCGTCTGGGCGCTCGCCCGCCCGCCGGTGTTCGCGCTTTATGTGGGCCTGTCGCTCCTCGGCGCCTTCGCCGCCGGCGTCCTTTATCAGGCATTCATCGGCTAGAAAGGCGCGCAGACAGCCCTCGCCCCTTGCCCTTCCTCAGGCCGCGCGCGACAGTACCGTCCCATCACGCCGCGCCCTGAGCTGAATGTCCCTCCTCTCCCGCAACGAGACCCTCGTCAGCCTGATCCTTGTGGGCTTCATCGCGCTCACCGCAATCGTTGAGCCGTCCTCCTTCACCGTCGGCACCTTCGCCGATCTCCTGCGCAACGGCCTCGTCTTGGGCATCCTTGCCATCGGCGTTCTGCTCGTCCTCATCTCCGGCGGGATCGACGTTTCGTTCACGGCCCTCGCCGCCTTCGCCATGTACTTCACCACGAAGACGATGATCGCCATGGGCCTGACCGACTCCATGGCCTTCGCCTTCGTCATGGCAGCCACCGTCGGCATACTGCTGGGCTGCATCAACGGCTTCTTCGTCGCCACGCTAAAGCTTCCCACCCTCATTGTGACGCTCGGCACCCTGGCAGTCTTCCGCGGCTTCGTCCTCACCTTCATCGGCACGGACCTCGTCTCCCGAGTCCCCAGCGCCATGCGCGACTTCTCCCGCTCCATGCTTGCCCGCGGCGATGCGTTCGACGGCTCGTTCTACCGCCTGCCGTCGGCCATCCTGGTGCTCGTCGCAGCGGTCGCCGTGACCGCCTTCATCCTCTACCGCACCCAACTGGGGCGAAACATCTTCGCCCTTGGCGGCAGCGTTGAGGCGGCAACGCGCATCGGCATCCCGGTCGTGAAAACCCAGTACTTCGTTTACGCCTACGTGGGCGCCCTGTCGGGCATTGCAGGAATTGTCCACGCGTCCCTCGCCCGTGTCGCCAACCCTTTCGATCTGGTCGGTCTGGAGCTTTCGGTGATCGCAGCGGTCGTCTTGGGCGGTGCACGGCTCTCCGGCGGCACGGGCACCATCACCGGCACGCTTCTGGGCGTTGCGCTCATCGTGGTCATCAACAATTCCCTCATTACCCTCGGCATCCCCTCCACGTGGCAAAATGTGGTCATCGGTTTCCTGATCCTGTTGGGGACCGGGTTGCCGGCGTGGCAGGCGAGGCGGAAGGAGCGCGCAGCATGAGTTCGGGGGTGGGCCGCGGATCGCAGGCGCAGGAGCGCGCCCACCTCATCCGCCTGGCGGCCATCGCGGTAGCGATCTTCGCGCTCATGAGCGCCCTGCGCCCGGAACTCTTCTTCACCGCCGCAAACTTTCAGTCCATGGCGTTCCAGTTCCCCGAATACGCCATCCTGTCACTTGCCATGATGCTCGCCATGCTCACCGGCGGCATCGACCTTTCCGTCATCGGTGTCGCGAACCTTTCCGGCATCCTGGCGGCCCTCGTCCTCACCGCGCTCGCGCCGGAAGCGGCAGGCACCGGGTTGGACGTCATCGCCGTCATCGTTCTTGCCGTCGTCGTTTCCCTGGCCGCAGGGGCAATTTGCGGGGCGGTGAACGGGATCGCCATCGCCGCCATCGGCATCCCGCCCATCCTCGCCACGCTGGGCACGGGGCTGATGTTCAAGGGGATTGCCATTGTCATCACCGAAGGGCGGGCGGTGGTGGGCTTTCCGGATGCGTTTGCCTTCCTCGGCAACGGGTTCGTGGGGCCGGTCCCGGTTCCGGTGGTGGTGTTCGCGTTCTTTGCCGCCGTGCTGGCCTTCATCTTGTCGCGAACGACCTTCGGGTTGCGCGTCTACCTCATGGGCACCAACGCGCTGGCGGCGCGCTTTGCCGGCATCGACAATGCGTGGATCACCCTGCGCACGTACATTTTGTGCGGGGTGTTTTCCGCAGCGGCAGGGCTTGTTCTGATGAGCCGCGCAAACTCCGCCAAGGCTGACTACGGGGAGAGCTACCTCCTGCTTGCCGTACTGATCGCGGTCCTTGGCGGCACCAACCCTTACGGCGGGTTCGGCCGGGTGGGCGGCGTGGTGCTGGCGGTCCTTTCGCTGCAGTTCTTGTCGTCCGGCTTCAACATGCTGCAAATCTCGAACTTCGCCAAAGAGCTCGTGTGGGGCTGCACGCTGCTTTTGGTGATGGGGCTGTCGGAGGTGCGCCTGCGCCGCCGTCCGGGCAAACGACAATGATCCGGCAAGAAGACCGGGAAACAGGGAGACACCCATGAAGCGGTTTTTGAACGCGCCGGAAGCCTACGTGCCGGAAATGCTCGACGGTCTGGTGAAGGCGCATCCCGAGGCTTTGAAGTTCGGCGAAGATGTCTTCTCCATCGTGCGGGCCGACGCGCCGGTTGAGGGCAAGGTCGCCCTCGCCACCGGCGGGGGCTCTGGCCACCTTCCTGTCTTCCTGGGCTACGTGGGTAAGGGAATGCTCGACGGGTGCGCCGTCGGCGACGTCTTCAACTCCCCCTCCGCAGAACAGATGGCTGACGTCACGCGCCGCATCAGCGGCGGCAAGGGCGTCGTTTACATCTACGGCAACTACGGCGGCGACGTCATGAACTTCGACATGGCGTCCGAAATGGTCGACATGGAGGACATCCCGGTCAAAACCGTCCTGGTGAAGGATGATGTCGCCTCCGCCCCCAAGGACGAGGCGGACCGGCGGCGCGGCGTGGCCGGCATGGTGTTCGCCTTCAAGGTTGCAGGCGCGAAGGCCGACGAGGGCGGCTCCATCGACGACGTGGCGGCCGCTGCCGAAAAGGCCCTTGCCCATACCGGCACCATGGGGGTTGCCCTCTCCGCCTGCATCATCCCGCAGGTGGGCAAGCCCGGCTTCTCCATCGGCGAGGGCGAGATGGAGATCGGCATGGGGATCCATGGCGAACCCGGCATGAAGCGCGAGGCCCTCGCCAAAGCGGACGAGGTGGCAGCCCGCCTTGCCGAGACCATTCTTGCCGACCTTGCGCCGGGCGCAGGAGCTGAGTTCGCCGTCATGGTGAACGGCCTCGGCGCGACCCCTCCGGAAGACCTTTACGTGCTCTACCGCGCCGTCCACGACCTTCTGGCGCAAAAGGGCTATGGCGTGCACCGCGCCTACGTGGGCGAATACGCCACCTCCATGGAGATGGCCGGCGCATCGCTGACACTCATGATGCTCGACGACGAGTTGAAGCGCCTCTTGGATGCGCCGGCGCAGACCCCGTTTTTCCAGCAGTCATGAGTGTCACGAGGGACGACATTGCTGCCGCGATGGTGCGCGCTGCGGCAGCCCTTCGCGCGGCCAAGGACGATCTGACGGCGCTGGACCAGGCAGCTGGCGACGGCGATCTCGGCATCACCGCAGGCAAACTTGCCGATGCGCTGGACGCATATGCCGGGAGCGAGGCGGACGACCTCGGCAAGTTCCTGGCGCAGGCGGGCATGGCGCTCAATAAGGCGGCGTCCTCCACCATGGGGACCCTTGCCGCAACCGCGCTCATGCGCGCAGGCCAGACCGTGAAGGGCCAAAGCACAATGACGGCCGAGCAGGTTGCAGAAGCGTTCCGCGCCGCCGCCCAAGGTGTCATGGACCGCGGTAAAGCCAAGCTTGGCGACAAGACCGTGCTTGACGCGCTGTTTCCGGCTGCCGACGCTCTCGCCGAAGCGGTCGGCGCGGGCGCGCCGCTCGGCGCCGCCGGTCAAAAAATGTTGGACGCCGCGCGGCAGGGGAGGGACGCCGTCACCCCGCTGCAAAACAAGATCGGCCGCGCCGGCTGGGTGGGAGAGCGCACCAAAGGTGCGGTGGACCCCGGCTGTGCAATGGTCATCGCAGCGATGGAGGGGGTTACGGGTCAGTGACGCTCAGCCGCTTCCAGATGGCCCGTTTCATGCTAGAATTTGTTGACAACTAAAAAATTGCGGCAACGTCCGCATACCGGAATACGGAGAGAGCACCATGACATTGCGTCTGCGCACCATGACAGCAGCTGCAGCGCTTCTGGCCATTGCCGTCGCCCCGGCCCAGGCCGAAACTAACTTCATCGCCAACTCGTTCTTCAACGCGGAGCATCCGCTGTCAAAGCACACCTATGTGGAGTGGGCCGAGGCGCTTGAGGAAGCTTCCGGTGGCGCGCTGAAGGCTGAAGTTTATCTCGGGACCGTCCTGTTGGCGCCCCGCGCGACGCTCCAGGGCATCCGCGACAACGTCATCCAGGTGGGCATTCACCCGGCAGTTTACACGCCGTCTGAAATGCCCGTTGCCATGGCGGTCCAGGAGCTGGGCTTTAACTATTCAGACAGTCTGGCGGTCCTGTTCGCTGTGACGGATTGGTCCATGAACCACCCGTCTCAGGTGGACGAGTGGAAGACCAACGAGATCGTCTATCTGGGCGGCTATGCGACGCCGGCGTATTATCTGTTTTGCCGCGAGCCGGTCACCAACATGGCCGAAATCCAGGGCAAGCGCCTGCGCACGGCGGGCTCCACAGTGTCGCGCTGGGTGGAGGAAGTGGGCGCCATCCCCGTGAACGTGCCGTCCTCTGAAATGTACTCAGGGCTCGACCGGGGCACGCTCGACTGCGCAACCAACGCCGCCAACGACCTGATCGACCGTTCGCTATGGGAAGTGGCGCCGCACACCACGGTGCTGCCGACGGGCATGTACTACTCAGGCCCCCAGTGGGGCTTCAACGTCGGCTTCTGGTCCGGCCTCACGGACGAAGAGCGCCGGCAGATCATGGACGTGACCTCGCTCGCCATCACCCGCACCGGCATCCAGTACGCCAAGCGGTCCGAGGATGCGCTGAAGGAAGCGGCCGAAAAGGGCAACACCATCCACGAGCCCGCCGAAGAGCTGGTGGCATCCGTGCAAGCGTTCCGCGAAAAGTCCATGGCCGACGTCTACACTGCGGCCACCGGGACCTACGGCCTGGAAAACGGCAAGGACATCATCGACAGCTTCCAGGAGACCGTTGCCAAGTGGGAGGGGTTGCTTGAGGGCGTTGACCGCTCCGACGAAGCCGCCGTCGCCGCCATCGTGAAGGCGGAGATCTACGACAAGCTCGACGCCTCCACCTACGGCGTCCAGTAAGTCCTTGGGGGCGCTCACCGCCCTGTCACGAACGGTCGACCGCGTCTTGCTCGCGGTCGCCACCGTCGTCCTCGCGGTGATGGCAGTGCACATCACCGCCGACGTGATCGCCCGCGCCTTCAACCAGCAGGTGGTCGGCACCCTGGAGACGGTGTCGTACTACCACATGGTCATCGCGGTCCTCCTCCCCCTCGCCTTCGTGGAGCGGACGCAGGAGAACATTCGGGTGGATGTGTTCGCCCAGCTCCTGCCAAAGTCTGCCCAGCTCATCCTTTATGTGTTCGCCTGTCTCATCGGCCTTGGTTTCTTCGGCGCGCTGACCTGGCAGAGTTTCCTGGATGCCTGGCAGTCGACCGCGCGGCAGGAGACCATCATGTCGAACTTCCTGTTCTACATCTGGCCAAGCCGCTGGGCGTTGCCCCTCGCCTTCGGCGCGGTGTGCCTCGCCACCTTTACCAACATGCTCAAAGCCATTGTCGAACGCCGCGCCCTTTGAGCCCCAGATCCGGCACTCCCGCCGCAGTCCAGTGTCTCGCCGAGCGTGGCCCGCCTCAACCCACGCTTCGCTCTTCGGGGTTGACCCGAGCCACGCTCGGCGAGGCTCTGAAGGTGTCGGCTCCGAAAGAACGTCGGCCGGAAGAACGTCGCAGCTGCGGTCTCACCAAAAGAACGTGGGACGGCGCATCATGAGGGATCCCCGATGAGCAATTTTGACGTGGGGGTCGGGGGCGTCATCGTCGCGCTTGTCCTGGTGGCGCTGCGCGTTCCCATCGGCATCGCACTTGGGTCCGTGTCGCTGGTGGGCATCGCCGTCATGACGTCCCCCCGCGTTGCCTGGGGGATGATCTCGGCAACACCGTTCGATTTCGTCGGGCAGTGGGAGCTGACGGCAGCGCCCATGTTCCTGCTGATGGGCTACATCTGCACGACCACGAACCTGACGCAGGGGCTTTTTCACGCCATCCGTCTGTTCCTCTGGCGCCTGCCGGGCGGGCTTGCGGTGTCCTCTGTGGGGGCCTGCGCATTCTTTGCCGCAGCGTCGGGATCGAGCGTTGCAACCTCTGCCGCCCTGTCACGCATTGCAGTGCCCGAAATGCTCAAGCGCGGGTACGACAAGGGCCTCGCCACAGGCACCATCGCGGCATCCGGCACGCTCGGCTCGCTCATCCCCCCCAGCGTTCTTTTGGTGCTTTACGGGGTCTACGCGCAGGTCTCCGTGGGTCAGCTTTTCATGGCCGGCTTCATCCCGGGGATCATCTCGGCGCTCATCTACGCGGCAATGATCATGGTGCGCGTCAAGGTGAACCCGTCGCTTGCCGGAACCGACGACATCCGGCCCACCTGGTCCGAGCGGCTGGCGGCGCTGAAGGACGTTTGGCCCCTTCCTGTCCTCATCATCTCGGTTTTGGGCGGGATCTTCGTGGGGGCGTTCTCGCCGACGGAGGCGGGCGCCGTGGGGACCGTCGTGGCCTGCATCATTGCCGCTGCGCGAGGCTCGCTCACCTTCTCCGCGCTGAGGGATGCGCTGGTGAAGGCGGCCGTCGCCACCACGGGCATATTCATCATTCTCATCGGATCGGTGTTTTTCACCCGCTTTCTGGCCCTGTCGCGGGTGCCGCAGGAGTTTTCCGACCTCATTCTCTCGGTATCGGCGGAGCCGCTGTGGATCCTGTTCGCCGTCGCGGTGATCTACATCATCTTGGGAATGTTCATTGATTCCATCGGCTTGTTGCTTCTCACCCTGACGCTCGTCCTGCCGCTGGTTGATGGAGCGGGCATGGACCTTGTCTGGTTCGGGATCATCGTCATCAAGCTCCTGGAGATCGGGCTCATCACGCCGCCCATCGGGCTCAACGTCTACGTGATCAAAGGGGCTTTAGGGGACGCGGTGACGCTGCCGCAGGTGTTCAAGGGCGTGTCCTGGTTCCTGGCAATGGATGTGGTGACACTGGCGCTCATCGTGCTCTTGCCCGGACTTGCGCTCTTCCTCCCCTCGCTCATGCTACGCTAGGGGAGAGAATGACCAGCACGATCTTTGAAAACGCGCGCATCCTGGACACCAAAGCCGGGAGCTATCGGGACGGGCATGTCCTGGTGCGGGACGGGCGCATCGCGGAGGTGGACGAGGCGCCCATCAAAGCGTCGGCGGACCGCACGGTGGATGTGCGCGGCCGCGTGCTGATGCCCGGTATGTGCGACGGCCACGTGCACGTCATCGCCATCACGGCCGGCTTTCCTGGCCTCATCCGCCAGTCGCCGTTTTATGTGGCGGCCCGTTCGGCACCCATTCTGGAAGGGATGCTGATGCGCGGCTTCACCACCGTGCGCGACGGCGGGGGGGCGGATTTCGGCATCGCCCGCGCCGTGGAGGAGGGGCACTTTAAAGGCCCTCGCATCCTGTTTTGCGGCCATGCATTGTCGCAAACCGGAGGGCATGGCGACATGCGATCCCCTGGCGAGATCATCGACATTGTCGACTACTTCCATGCCAGCCTCGGCATGGTGTGCGACGGGGTACCTGAACTGCGCAGGGCCGCGCGGGAAGAGCTTCGGCGCGGCGCAGACCACGTGAAGATCATGGCCTCCGGCGGCGTGGCATCCCCCACGGACCGGATCGACAGCGACCAATTCTCCCGCGAAGAGATCGCCGCCGCGGTTGAAGAGGCGGCCATGGCCAACCGCTACGTGATGGCCCACGCCTACACCGCCCGATCGGTCAACCGATGTGCCGAGCTTGGCGTGCGCACCATCGAGCACGGCAACCTGATGGACGAGAAAAGCTGCGCCGTCGTGCGCGACAACGGCGCCTATCTGGTGCCGACCCTTGCCACCTACACCGCGCTCAAGGACGAAGGGGTGGCAAGCGGCATGTCGCCGGATGTGATCGTCAAGCTTGCCGATGTGCTGGAGTTCGGCCTCGGCGCAGTGGAGAGCGCCCAGCGCGCGGGTGTGACCATGGCCTACGGCACTGACCTTTTGGGTGACATGCACCGCCATCAGCTCAACGAGTTCAACCTGCGCAAAGATGTGGTGCCGGCGGCCGACCTGGTGCGCGCGGCCACCTGCAACGCCGCCGAAGCATTCATGGCCGAGGGGGACTTCGGCGTGATCGAAGTGGGCGCGCGGGCCGACATCTTGGTCTCAGAGGGCGATCCGCTCGCCGACATTACCGTGCTGACCCGGCCTGAAACCAACTTGTCGGTCATCATGAAGGGCGGTGCGTTCTTCAAGGATGAGCGAAATTGAGCGACATCCTCCCTGCGTTTTCCCTCACCGGCCGGACGGCGCTGATCACCGGCGCCTCGCGAGGGATTGGCAACACCCTTGCCGCAGGGCTTGCCTCAGCGGGGGCGCGCGTGGTGCTGAACGGGCGCAGCGCAGAGACTCTCAAGGCAGCGGCCGCACAGATTGAAGGTGCGCTGACGTTGCCCTTCGATGTGACTGACCATGATGGCGCACGCAAAGCCGTGGATGGCTTTGAGGCGCAGCACGGCGCCATCGACATTCTGATCAACAATGCCGGGATGCAGCATCGCGGCCCGCTGGAAGACTTCGAAAGCGATGCCTTCGAGACGCTGATGCGCACCAACGTGTCGTCTGTCTTCCATGTGGGTCAGGCGGTCGCGCGGCACATGATCGGCCGGGGGCGCGGCAAGATCATCAATATTGCTTCGGTGCAGAGCGCGCTGGCGCGGCCGGGGATCGCCCCTTACACGGCCTCGAAGGGGGCGGTCTCCAACCTCACCAAGGGGATGGCGGCGGATTGGGCGCCTAAGGGGCTCAACGTGAACGCCATCGCCCCCGGCTACTTTGATACCCCGCTCAACGCCGCGCTGGTGGCGGACGCGGACTTTTCAGCTTGGCTGGAGAAGCGCACACCGCAAGGCCGGTGGGGCCAGCTGCCTGAACTTGTCGGTGCCGCCATCTTCCTGGCGGGCGACGCGGCAAGCTTCGTCAACGGCCACACCCTTTATGTGGACGGCGGTATCACCGC
>JBCDFB010000038.1:0-13070 GCA_039178655.1 Pseudomonadota bacterium
GCCCGGCGCGTAATTGGCAAACTTGCCCGAATTCGTCATCAGAACACCGTCGCCTTTGATGATTGGCGTTGCAACAATGCAGGTGTCCACGATGAGGGTGACGCCAGCACTTTCCAGCGCCAGCCGCTCGTCAGGGAATAGGGCGTTCAGAACGTGCCGGCCGGTGTTGGCGTAAAGCGGCAGGCGAAGCGTTCGCCCACGCAGGGCTGACAACAGTTCACGGCATTCCTCTAGTGACAGGTGCGGTGAGCCGATGCCCACTGCACTCACCTCAGCGTTTTCCGGCGCGGTGGAAAGGGCGTTGTAGCCCTGCGCAATGTCAGCTTCGGTGAGGTCCACCGTCTCCTCGGGCGGCATACCTTGGAGCGCTGCCTCAAGCGTCGGTGCTTCGGGCGTTGCGCCGACCACATGAAACAGTGCAGTTGCGCCGAAGGAGGCCGCCGCAGCGCCGAGCGCCTTCATCCGGTCTTCGGTGGCAAAGGCGCCTGCCCCGCTGAGCGCGACGACCGCATCCCCCGCCCGCGCGCCGATGAGCGCGCCCAGAACCGGCCAGGTTGCATCTTCAGCAAGGATTGCCGGGGGCACGCCGGCGGCGTTGAACACAAGGCGCGCCCTGCGGTTTTCGCGAACATGGAGGCCGCAGTGGGGCGCGCGCCCGGCAATGGCAGCGGCAATGTCCAGGAAATCGCCATACCGGTTGGTGCGGGCCCCCAGCACCGAGTTGCAGAACGCAACGGCGTTGCTCTCGCCCCAGGCGACGTCGGTGCCGAGCGCGGGGCGGTGGCCGGCCTGGTAAGGCGCGCAGGTCCACGTGGCACGGCAGCCGAGAGCCTCGTAGGCGCGCATCAGACGCAGCGCCATTTTGCGTGTTTCCGCCTCCATCCTCACCGAATGGGGCTTCAGCAGATCGAGTGAGCCGATGTTGAGGGTCGCCGGGACCGCAGTTTTAGCGCCCAGCTTGACGAGGTGTTCGGCGAAGCGGGTCCCGCTGTCACCGTGGTAGAGGCAACCGTCAATGTGTGCAGAGGCAACCGGGATCAGCCGGTCAGCCCCCAAAATGCGTGCCGCCTCAGCCACCATATGCATGGCTGCCTGCCGGCCCTCACCGAACGCGCCAGCCAGAGCGGCGTGTTCTTCATCGGTGAAGGCAACGCTCACCGTGGCTAGCGCTGGTAGATATAGCCGCGGGAGATTTTTTCCTCGATCTCCTCCATGGCCCGGGCGGAGGCGCCGTTCGTGTAAAGGTCGAGCGCGCTCGTCACCGCCACTCCGGCGTTTTCAAGGTCGGCGATCTTTCTCGGGTTGCCGGTGATGAGCTGGGTGGAACCAATCCCCAATGCACGCATGAACCCTGCCGCGGCTTCATAATCGCGCTGGTCAACGTCATGGCCGAGGGCAACGTTTGCCTCGTCTGAGGAGTAGCGCCTGTCACCCTTCACACCGGTCGAGTAGCCGTACTGAAGGGCGAGACAGTCCAGCTTGCTGCGCAGGCCAATCCCGCGGCCTTCCTGGCGAAGGTAGATGAAGAGGCCTTCCCGCCGTGCTTCCATCTCGTCCATCGCCAGGCGCATCTGGTCGCCGCAGTCGCACATGGAGGAGCCGAACGCGTCACCCAAAATGCACTCAGAGTGGATCCGTGTGAGGACGCTGGAGTGCCCCGCAAAGGCAGCCCGCACCCTGTCGTGAAGGTTGTAGGCGCCCAGCCAATCCACCTCTGCATACATGAATGCCAGGTGCGTATAGTCGCCCAGCGAGCGCTCAGCCTCTTCAAAGCCGACACAAACCCAAAGGCTTTTGCGGATTTCGACGGGCGTGACGGAGACCAGGCTCAGGCCCTCGTCAGCTAAAGATTGCGCTAAATCCATCGACACACTTTCTCCGTCGCAGTCCGCCTGGGGTAAAGCGTTGCGCCCTGGCCGGTCATCGCTTAACCCGTCAACGGTTGTAAACACACGCTTATGTCGAGCGGGCTTGTCACGCAGTGCTTCGGCAGGCTGCGCCAGGGGGTCATGAACTTTTTTCTGCATTCTGGAAGGCTCGATAGACCTTTGTTCGAACCGGCATCACCGGGAGGGCTTGGATGCCTTTCGGACGCGGACATTGGTGACCAATGTCGGTTGAAGTTGGGATGAACGTGGGCCTGTTCGCGGCATCGACATCCGCTCTGGTTGAGCCAAATTGCCGCGCTCGCGCCCCCTCGGATCGTTGCTGACATGCCCGTCCCCGGCCAAAATGGCGTCGATATTCCAGTTTTTGAAGAGCTGCGTGCAGCGCGCAAAAAGGGCGCTCGTATGGCGGTTGCACAGCTTGGCCAATCTCTTGATGGGCGCATCGCGACCCCCACTGGGCACTCTCATTTTGTGAATGGGCCTGAAGCTTTGACGTTCCTTCATCGCTTGCGTGCCGCGGTGGATGCCGTTGTCGTGGGGGCCGGCACGGCCCTGGCTGACGACCCGCAACTCACCGTCAGGCGTTGCGAGGGGAGCCATCCTGCCCGGGTCCTGATCGACCTTCGCCGCCGTGCTGGCGGCCGCCTCAAAATGCTGTGTGATGATGGTGTTCGGCGCCTGGTGTTCGGCGCTGCCCATGACGATGACCCCGCCGGCGTTGAGGTGATCGAAGCCGAAGCGCCGCTCGGACCGCATGATATCCTGAGCGCGCTGGAGGCAAAGGGATTGCGCACCGTGCTGGTGGAGGGAGGTGCGCGCACGGTCGCTGATTTTGTGTCGGCCGGCGCTCTGGACAGGATTTGCATTGCCGTTGCGCCGCTCATTATCGGCTCGGGTCCCATCGGTCTTTGCCTGCCGCCCATTGAGCGCCTTGACAGTGCGATCCGCCCGCGCACCGCAGTCAGCATGATGGAAGACGGTGATGTGCTCTTTGATTGTGCGCTGCGATGAGGCTGCTCATCTGCGCGGCATTCATGTGTCTGTGGTGTCCGCTCGCGCTGGCCGAGTGCTTTGCGACAGCGGACAATTCCGCCTCTAAGGTCGCCGGCGGTGACGGGTTTGCCTCACTCTCGTTGTCGGACGGGCGGGAGGTGCGGCTTGCCGACGTGGTTCCCGCACACGCACTCGGGAAAGGCCAGAACGGCCGCATGTGGGAACGTTGGTCGGCCGAGAGCGTGTTCGTTGCTCGTGCCGCCGGTGAGCGGGAGGCGGATCGGTACGGGCGCATTCTTGGCGACCTGCTGACTGGGCCGAATCGGCGCAGCCTTCTGATGCAGCTTCTGAGTGAGGGGCTTGCGCTTGTAGACCCTACTGTTATGTCGCAAGCGTGCCTTGACGCGATGTTTACCGTTGAGCGGGCGGCGGAGCAGCAGCGGCGCGGCATTTGGCGGCGCGCGCCGGTCCGCATGGCGGACGATGCAACGCTCTCCGGCGCTGCGGGGCGCTACGCGCTGGTGGAAGGTGTTGTAAAGAGTATCGGCCAGACCCGCAGAACGGTTTATCTAAACTTCGGCGTCAACTATCGGACCGATTTCACCGTCCTTGTAAGGCGCCGGAAGGGCGAGGCTTGGAGGGATGGCCTCTCCGCGCTGGAGGGGCGCCGGGTTCGCGTAAGGGGTGTGTTGGGGGCGTGGAACGGCGGACTGATCGAGGTGGAGCATCCGCGGCAGATCGAAACGCTCGATCGTCCGCGAGCCCCACTCGTGCGCACCAAGGAGCCGAAAACGCGCTGAGGCGCAAACCGGTGAGGCAACATCAGCCTTATCGGACCGCAACCGGACGTCTGCGGGCTGCGCCAACGCTCGTGCGCGCAGCGGGCGCGTTCGTTGTGGCTCTTACTCTGGCAAGCTGCGGCGGCTCCATTGGCGAGTCGCCAGTTGTTGCCGGTGCGCTTCCCCCGCAAAATGTGCAGCAGCGCCAGGTGGGGCCGCCCCGGTCCGCCGAGCATGACAAGCTGCTCGCGGCCTATGGCGGGGTCTATAACAATCCGCGGCTTGAGAGGTTGGTGGCCTCGCTGGTGGGACGCATCGTGGAGGCTTCAGACCAGCCAGGGCGGTCGGTCCGCATTACGATATTGAATTCTCCGGTGGTCAACGCGTTCGCACTTCCGACGGGCGACCTTTACCTCTCCCGCGGCCTCATCACCCTTGCCAACGACAAGAGCGAGCTCGCCGCCGTCATCGCGCACGAGCTTGCCCATGTGACGGCAAACCACGCGCAGCTCCGCCAGCGGCAGGCCCGCGCGGCCGCGCTGGCGCGCAGGGTGAGTGACGTCGTCGCCGACCCCGCCATGAAGCTGCAGACCCGTGAGACCGCGGATCTCAGCCTGGCCGCGTTCAGCCAACGCCAGGAGTTTCAGGCCGACGAGATCGGCGTCAAAACCCTTGCAAACGCAGGGTTCGACCCCTTTGCGGCAGCACGCTTCCTGGGCTCGATGGCCCGCTATGCTGCGTTGCCGGCCTTTAACGCCGCCGCCAGCCAGCAGCCGGGGTTCTTGTCATCCCACCCTTCCACGCCCGCGCGGGTTGCCAACGCGCGCCGCGTGGCCCGCCGCTTTAACGCGCCTGGCCTCGGCGATACTGAGCGCGATTCCTATATCGCGGCCCTCGACGGGGCGCGGTTCGGCGACGATCCGAGCGAAGGCTATGTGCGTGGTCGCGAGTTTGCGCATGTGTCTTTGGGGATCGCGTTCACCGTACCTGAAGGCTATGTGCTGAAGAACACGTCTGCCGCCGTTCTCGCCACGGATGGCGAGCATACGGCTATCCGGTTCGATGCGGTAGCGCTGCCCCAGGATGGCGACCTTCAGGAGTATCTGCGGTCCGGCTGGGTGAAGGGCCTCATCAGCGAGTCGGTCCGGGCAAACGCCGTTCGGGGCATGGAAGTGGCCATTGCATCGGCGCTGGTGGACGGCTGGTCGTTCCGCATCGGCGTGGTGCGCGGCCCGGCGCAGGTGTACCGGTTTATTTTCGCATCATCGAAACCCGCATCAGAATACGAGGCGGCATTCCGCAGAACCCTTGCCTCGTTCCGACTGCTTTCGCCGTCGGATAAGGCCGGTATGCGGCCGCTGACGGTGCGGGTGGTGAAGGTCCAGCCCGGCGACACCGTGCGCAGCCTGTCGGAGCGGATGGACGGCGTTGAACCCTCCGTGAAACAGGCACTGTTTGAAACGCTGAACGGCATCGGGCCAGACAGGCCGTTAAGGCCTCAAATGCCGGTGAAAATCATCGTCGAGTGAACGAGCCGCTCAAGCGGCGCTGTCCATGTCGCTGGAGCGTTGACCGCCCGTTGCAGGCTCGTTGTCGATCACTTTGAAGCCGCTTGACCCCTCTTCGTGATGTTCAGCGGTTTGCAATTCTTCAACCAGAACCACCCGGTCGCGCCCGGTGCGTTTGGCGCGGTAGAGGGCGTCGTCCGCCGCACGCATTATCTCTTGGGGGAGACGCCCGTCCCGCGGCGCGATGGCAATCCCGATGGAGACCGTCACGGTGGGGAGGGCGCTGGCGCCGTAGCGGACGGTAATTGCGCGGACGCGCATGCGCAGCGCTTCGGCCCGTTCCAGCGCCTCCGCTGAGGAGTGGCGCGGCCACAGCAGCGTGAACTCCTCACCCCCGATGCGGCCGGCAACATCGCCCGCCTGGCAGGAATCTGCCAGCACCGTGCCGACTGCCCGCAGCACCATGTCACCGGCATCGTGCCCGTGGTTGTCGTTGAACCGCTTGAAGTGATCGATGTCGACGGAGATGACGGCAAGGCTGTCGGTGGCCCTGCGGCTGTGGGAGAGCGCGCGGCGCAAAACGTCCGCCACATAGCGCCGATTGTAAAGGCCGGTGAGGGAATCGCGGACTGACTGGTCGCGCAGTTCGTCACGCATCCGCACGTTGGCGATGGCCATGGAGATCTGCTCCGAGGCGCTGCGGGCAAGGTCCATGGTCTCGCTGAGGGGCGTCGCGCTTACCTCTTCCTTGGCGACCAAATGGATCAGGCCCACTGCCTCCCCATGGGCAAGGATCGGGAAACACAAGGAGCTGCGCGTGTCCCCCGGCCGTTTGTGCGCGCACGGCAGGTTGATGCCGTCGTGCTCGTAGGCGTAGGTCGTGCCGCGGCGCATGCCCCAGCAATCCTCCGGTTTGATCGCGTCTTTCAGGTAACCGTCATTCCAAGCGGCGACCCCTTCGAGCGCATCGCGCGAGTGAGCGTAAAGATAAAGACTGCCTTCAGTGGTCGGGAGCATGGTTCTCATGAACTTTGAGACCATGACGAAAAGCTCATCCAGAGAGCGGGCGGTTTGGATCCACTCATTGAGGTCGCGCAGAAGAGAAAGCTCGCGCGAAAGCTTCAACTGCTTGTTGAGAAGCTCCTGCTCCACTTCGAACCGTTTCCGCGTCAGCTCAACGGTTGCACGGCCGTGACGGACGGACAGGAGCGAGACTACGGCGACGAGGAGGAGGCCGAGGCCGACCAGGATGCCGATGGCAACGCGAATGCGTTCGATGTAGATTTCACGCTGGCGGGTGACGTCCTTTGTGTAACCGACAACGCCTCGGAATGTGCTGCTGACGATCGGAACAAAAACGTGCACCAGGTTGCGCATACCGGTTCTGCTGGGCTGACCACCCACAAGCGCCGGGTAGCGCCGTTCGTCCACGGAAACCGTTGCCTGCTCGTACACCGTGTCGAGGTCGGCGCGCAGCGCGTTGATGGTCGTGGTGCGCAAACGGTCCCCCAACTCTTCCGGGCGGGAAGACCAAAACACCGTGCCGTCGCGGTCATAGAGGCTGATGCGGATCACGTCGGACGCAGTGGTCACCGCGATCATGCGCGCCTGATCGGAGCTGGCAATCCCACGGATGACGAAAGCGTCGTCGGTGCTCTTGAGCTGATGGAGGAACCGTGTCGCCCAAGCGTTTGATTGGGCGCGCACGTCAATGCGCATCATTGCGTCGACGATGGCCGGAGGCGCGAACGCCACAACCGCCGCTGCGGTGGCCAAGATCGCCAAGCCCAATATGATCTGCGGAGTGCTGTAGACGATCGCGTTCCAGATTGATGTAATGAGGCTGAGCAAAAAATCGGTCCCGGCAGGCGCTATCTCTCCTGCCACAATGAAGGGTTACCGAATTTCGCGCAAAGGTTGAAACTGCGATTTCAGTTTTGCGGCCTGCTCGATGCAAGGAATGGATGGGTGCTGGGGTCAGTCGCGGTGGCAGTGCGTCGTGCCGCGGCCGGACGGCGTTTCAACCGCGTGCCGCCGGCCCCGGCAAGATGCTACTATTTGCGGCTTGAGAGAAGCTTGAGACGCAGCGCATTGAGCCTGATGAAGCCCACCGCATCCTTCTGATCGTAAGCGCCGAGATCGTCTTCGAACGTGACAATGGCCTCTGAATAAAGGGAGCGCGGGCTCGACCGACCGGTCACGATCACATTGCCCTTATAAAGAGTAAGCCTCACCGTTCCCTCAACCATGCGTTGAGAATGATCAATAGCCGCCTGCAGCATTTCTCGTTCTGGCGCGAACCAGAAGCCGTTGTAGATGAGCTGCGCGTAGCGGGGCATCAGCTCGTCCTTCAGATGCGCCGCGCCGCGATCAAGTGTGATGGATTCGATCGCGCGATGGGCAACATGCACGATTGTGCCGCCAGGGGTCTCGTAGATGCCCCGGCTTTTCATGCCCACAAAGCGGTTCTCCACCATGTCGACGCGGCCGATGCCGTTGTCCCGCCCCAGCGCGTTGAGCTTGGTGAGAAGCGTTGCGGGCGACAAGGCCTCTCCGTCGATGGAGACAGCGTCGCCCCCCTCAAAGCCGATTTCCACCTCCGTCGGGCGGTCAGGAGCCTCCATGGGTGAGATGGTGCGCTGGAACACGATGCTTGGCGGAGCCACTGCGGGGTCTTCAAGGACCTTACCCTCCGAGGAGGAATGCAGGAGGTTCGCATCCACCGAGAACGGCGCTTCCCCTTCCTTGTCTTTGGGCACGGGGATCTGGTTGATGCGCGCGAACTCGATGAGGTCGGAGCGGGACTTGAACGACCAATCCCGCCACGGCGCGATGACGCGGATAGACGGATCAAGTGCCGCGTAGGCCAGTTCGAACCGCACCTGGTCGTTGCCCTTGCCGGTTGCGCCATGGGCGACGGCGTCCGCGCCGGTCTGCTGGGCGATCTCGATTTGCCGCTTTGCAATGAGCGGACGCGCGATGGAGGTTCCGAGCAGGTAGACGCCTTCATAAAGCGCGTTGGCCCGCATCATCGGGAACACGTAATCTTTGACGAATGTTTCGCGCAGATCCTCAACGAAGATCTCCCGGCAGCCGAGCATCTCCGCTTTTCTGCGGGCCGGCTCCAACTCTTCGCCCTGCCCAAGATCGGCAGTAAAGGTGACCACCTCCGCGCCGTACTCCTCCCGCAGCCACTTCAAGATGATGGAGGTGTCCAGCCCGCCTGAATAGGCGAGGACGATTTTGCGCACCGGGTCAGCCATGGTCAGTCCGAATGAGTGGGTCGTTAGGCGCACGTCGTTCGGCGGCGGGCCAAGGGGCATCACGCCGGGTCGTTTCAACGCGCGTGCGCGGGTCTGCCACGGGGGCCGTTGGCCTTCAAGGGATGGCGTGCGGAGGTTTAACCGTCAGCGGCGCACCAGCACGAAGCGGGCGAGGCTGTTGTAGCCCTGACGGAATGCAAGGCGGGACCGGCGCAGATAGTCCTCAAAGAAGGCGTACTTCTCGGCGCCGTATCGGCTGTTCACCGTGTCCCGCACGGCCCGAAGATTTTTGATCCACGCCGACAGGGTGCGAACGTATTCGCCCGGATCGTTCTCCATGTAGGCGAGGCGGAAGTGGCCGTGGGACGCTTCGACGATTTCGTCAATGTAAGGCAGGTCCGACTGGGGGAAGACGGTTTGCGGCAATAGCTCCTTGCCCTCCTCGAAGCTCACGGCATCCCAGACAATGGTCTGAAGGGAAAAGCGTGCCTCAGGCTCCAGCATGCCGGCCAGCTTTTCAAACAGGGTTGCATATATCGCAAGCTTCTCGGATCGATCCATTTGCGGTCTGGCAAAGTGCTCGAACGCGCCGATGGACAGGGCACCCTGGAAGGGCTGCTCGGCCTCGAAGGCGAAGATATCGCGCAACATCACGTCCACGCCCGGAACTGCGCTCGACTTGATGTGCGTGTGCTGATCGTTGCTGAGCGTGAGCCCGAGCGCGGTTGCGCCCGGGTCGCGTGCGACTGTGGCCGCCAGGGCGGCGCCCCAGCCGCAGCCGACGTCAAGAAGCCGGCCGCCAGGGGGAAGGCGCACAGCGTCGAGGTGGTAGGCTATCTTCGCCCGCTGAGCCTCGGCGAGGTCCTTGGCCATTTCTTGGGGTCGCTGCGGGTCGCGCCAGCGGGCGCAGGAGTAACTGAGCGTGGGGTCCAGCCAGAGCGCGAAGAAGTCCGTCTCGTTGTCATAGTGGTAGGAGATGGCCTCCGGCGCGCTCATGGTCTGCGCCGTTTCCACATCCACCGGAGAAAATTGCGCACGCGTGTTCACGAAAATCACCTCGTCTTGACGGTCGCCGCCCGGATGCATGAAACGGGCGCACTCACCGGATGGCCCGCAGAGTGTGCGATCAAAGCTCGCTCGCCCCAGCCGGCGAAGTGCGCTTTAACGCGTGTTGCGTCCCAGGGCGAGGGGTGAGCGAAGGATTGATGTCCATGACCGAATGGATCAACAACGAGAATACTTTGGAGCGCCTCTACGGAACGCCGCGCCAGGCGGCTGTTGCAAAGGTTTCTAAAGTCATCACAGACCACTATCGCGCCCACATCGAAGCCTCGCCGTTCGTGGCGCTGGCAAGTTCCGGTCCAGAGGGTCTGGACTGTTCGCCGAGGGGAGATGACGGCGCGGTGGTCCGTGTCATTGATGAGACGACCGTCCACATGCCTGATTGGAAAGGCAACGACCGGATCGACACGCTTCGCAATATCGTGCGTGATCCGAGGGTAGCGCTGATGTTTCTGATCCCAGGCTCTGGCACCGTGATCAGGGTGAACGGCAACGCAAGGATCACCGCCGATGACGCGGTGCGCGGGGAATTTGAGCGCGCTGGTGCCCTTCCGCGCACCGTGATCGCGGTGAGTGTGGATGCGGTCTACTTCCAATGTGCCCGAGCGGTGATGCGGGCAAAGCTTTGGGCGGGCGGTTTTGTGGACCCTGCGACGCTGCCAACACCGGGAGCGATACTGGAGGCCATGTCGGATCGCGCCATCGAGCAAAGGCGCTACGACGAGGCGTGGCCGGCCCGCGCGGCAAAAACACTCTGGTGAGCGCGGCGCGAGCCTGTGAAGGGCGGAAAGTCAAGTCCTTGTAGGGTCTGCAGCACCCACCCATAATCGCCCGATGGATTTGTCGTCAAAGGACTACGACCGCATCAGAGCTGCGCGGAAGCGCGGCGGTGGCGGTCGTGGCAAGAGCGGCGGCGATCAAACTGTAATCAATCGCAAGTGCGCTGTGAAAGGCTGCAAGGAGCCCGCAGAATTCCGCGCACCCCAAGGTCGAGGCAAGGAGGGCCAATACTTCTGGTTTTGCCTCCAGCATGTGCGCGAGTACAACAAAGCCTACAACTATTTTGAGGGGATGAGCGACGACGACGTGATTGCGTACCAGCGCGACGCCATCACCGGGCATCGGCCCACGCAGCGCATCGGTGTGACTGGGCCAACTGCACGGGCCTCTAAAGCGGCCTGGAGCGGGCTTTACGATGATCCGTTCGGCCTTTTCGGCGGTGCGGAAGATGCTGCCGCGGAGGAGCGCGCCAAGCCCCGCCGCAGCACCAGCGAGCGCAACGCGCTGGAAGTGCTGGGTTTGCCGGAGGATGCGTCCAAGGATGCCATTAAGGCGCGGTACAAAACCCTTGTAAAACGCCACCATCCTGACGCAAATCAAGGGGACCGCTCCTCGGAGGATCGCCTCCGCAGCGTCATCAACGCCTACAACGTGCTGCGGCGCGGCGGGCATGTCTGATCGCAGCCGCGGGCTGCGCAGCGCCTGAGCGCCCGCACGGACGAAACCGCAAGGACGAGCCCATGGCCGAGACGCAAGCCGCGTCGCACTCCAGCCCGGACATTACGGTGTCGGCCCGCCAAACCTTCAACATCGATTCCGATATGGAGGTGCCGGCGTTTGCCGAGGTGAGCGAGCATGTGCCCGAAATCGACCCCTCGTACGTGTTCGACCCGCCGACCACCAAGGCCATTCTCGCCGGCTTCAAGCACAATCGGCGGGTGATGATTGCCGGCTACCACGGCACGGGCAAGTCGACCCACATTGAGCAGGTGGCGGCGCGGCTCAACTGGCCGTGCGTGCGGGTAAACCTGGATAGCCACATTTCGCGCATCGACCTGGTGGGGAAAGACGCCATCGTGGTGCGCGACGGCGCGCAGGTGACCGAGTTCCGCGACGGGATTCTGCCTTGGGCACTGCAAACGAACACGGCCCTGGTGTTTGACGAATACGACGCTGGCCGGCCCGACGTCATGTTCGTGATACAGCGGGTGTTGGAGGTCTCCGGCCGGCTGACCTTGCTTGACCAGAACCGTGTCATCCGACCCCACCCGGCCTTCCGCCTGTTTGCCACGGCAAACACCGTGGGCCTTGGCGACACGACAGGCCTTTATCACGGCACCCAGCAGATCAACCAAGGACAGATGGACCGCTGGTCGATCGTTACCACGCTCAACTACTTGCCGCTTGAGGTGGAGGTGGAGATCGTCTTGTCCAAAGCGACGCACTATCGTGACGATGCCGGGCGTTCGACCGTCACCAAGATGGTGAAGCTTGCCGAGATGACCCGCAACGCGTTCATCAACGGCGACCTCTCCACGGTGATGAGCCCGCGCACGGTGATCACCTGGGCTGAAAATGCGGAGATTTTCTCTGACTTGCCGTTTGCCTTCGAGGTGACGTTTCTCAACAAGTGCGACGAGACGGAACGTGCCATCGTTGCAGAGTTTTATCAGCGCTCCTTCGGCAAGGAACTTGCAGCAGCCGCGCCGAGCCTCACGCACTGACAGCGCGCCCATCACCGTGCCCTTAAGGACTTCTCAAGATGCCGCTCATCGACATTCACGTACTGGAAGGCGTGTTTGACGACGCGGAGAAGCGACGCATCATCGAAGAAACGGTGAAAGGGTTCGGCCGCGCTGCCGGAACGGCAATGATGAACGCGACTTCGGTGCGCATCCACGAAGTAAAAAGCGGCAGCTGGGGCGGCGCAAACACACTGTGGACCACTGAAAAGGCACTGGAGATGAAGGGGCGGGAGTAGCCGTCCGAACGGGCGCTTCAGGGCTTCGGCAGGGACGAGATGGCAGGACCAGGCGATAACTCAAAGCGCGGAAGCGCTCAGGACCATCGGCACGATGCGTTTCGCACCGCCGTAGCGAGCACCATGCGCGCCATTTCCGGCAATCCTGATCTTGAGGTGAGCTTTTCCTCCGACAAGCCATCGCTTGTGGGAGAAAAGGCGCGGCTGCCTGAGCCGACTCGGCGGATGCTGGCAAAGGATGTCGCCGTCACGCGCGGGCTGGGCGATTCCATGGCGCTTAAACTTGCCGAGCATGACACCGGTGTCCACGCCAAGTTCGCCCCCAACGGCCAGGAAGCGCGGGCCGTGTTCGATGCGGTGGAGGGGGCGCGGTGCGACGCCCTTGGCGCACAGGCCATGGACGGTGTTGCCGACAATATCTCGGCGATGCTGGAGGACCGGTATTTCCGCGGCAATTACCATGAAATCACCGACAAGGCCGACGCACCGCTTGCCGATGCGCTGGCGCTTCTGGTGCGCGAAAAGCTGACCGGCGCGCGGCCACCTGAGAGCGCGGAGCGCCTTGTTGATCTTTGGCGGCCGTGGCTTGAGGACAAATGCGGCGACAATCTTTCCTGCCTGTCTGAGCAGATGGCAGATCAGAAGGGTTTTGCCGGCGCGGTGAGGGACATCCTCGCCCAGCTCGACATGGCCGAAGAGCTTGGCGAAGAGGCTGGCGAAGACGCCGACGACACCGAAGGCGAGACCGATGCCGATGCGCCTGACGAAGCCGAAGCCGAGGTGGCGGAGGACGATTCGGGCGAAGAGTCCTCGCC
>JBCDFB010000039.1:0-12881 GCA_039178655.1 Pseudomonadota bacterium
GTTTAACAATGGAGACCAAGAGTTTGACGGAAAGTGCCTCAAGCTTCGCGCGCCGGCAAAGATACTACAGAGCAATCGAGCAGAAGCGACAGTCCCGGCTCATAAGCTATATCACTAGCGACCGACCTGGCTTACAGACTCAGATTGCCGCGGATGTTATTCCGGCATTCGTCGAAATCCTTGACGAGATCGGACCCGTCGAACGAATCAGTTTGCTGCTGCACACCGACGGCGGCCATACGTCGACGGCTTGGCGCTTAATTAATCTTGTTCGCTCATTCTGCGAGTACCTTGAAGTAATCGTTCCGACTAAAGCGATGAGCGCCGGCACGCTGATCTCGCTCGGTGCAAATTGTATCGTTATGACTAAGCAAGCGGCACTCGGTCCAATTGATCCATCGATAACGCACCCACTTGGACCGCGAATGGGTGACCCTGATTCCGGGAACATTGTACCGGTTAGCGTCGAAGCTGTGCGAGGTTACATAGATTTTGCTCGTGACGAATTGAACGTCCAAAATCCCGGTCGCCTTTCTGAAATTCTAGATCGATTATCCCAGAAAGTCCACCCACTCGTTTTAGGTGAAATTTTCCGGAGTCGAACACAAATTCGATTTCTTGCAAATAAATTACTTACCCATCAAAATTTAGAAAGCGATACAGTAGACTCTATTGTTGATTTTCTTTGTGCAGACTCAGGAAGTCATGACTACACCATTAATCGACGTGAAGCAGAGGCATTAGGTCTGACGGTGGAGAAGCCATCCAGTGAGCTTTATCAAGACATCAAAGCGGTCCATTCGAGCTACACCTCCGAGATGGCTCTTCTCGAGCCTTATTCACCCGAAGTTCAAATCGGCACCGAGCAAAGTGCAACTTACACGCTTGTTCGAGGCTTGGTCGAACAGGCGGGAGGCACTTCCTACGAGTTTGTCACCGCTGGGAAGTTAGCTAGATTATCTTTTGAAACCCCCGCAGGACAACAGCGTGCTATATCTGATGAGCGGACATTTGAGGGGTGGAGGGTTCGTTGTGAAGGCTAAACATCCGTCGTCGGACGCGTCGCATATTTATCAGAGCAGTAGCAGCGCGCCGCTCAACCTAGCATCGACGTCAGCTGCAGTTGGCAACCTCGAAGCGGCGCTTCGACAAGCGAGCCTTTCCTCACGCAGAGCGGGTTCGTCCCGCCCGACCAAGCAAAACAGTTTAGACGACGTAGACCGCTAAACCACCTTTAGCAGCGAGACGAATTCCAATCTTATCCCCACCCCCAAAACCCCATGCCAATCTCCCCTCACCAAATCCCAACGGGGAGGCGTGCCGGACCGTCCGTCGCGGCGGGGTTTTGGCTTCGGTGGTGCCGCGCCCGCGTAACGCTACGGGCAAGGCACAGGGCCGGATCGGGGCTGCTGCCCGGCAAATGCCGGGTGGAGACAGGAAGACGCGCCCGAAAATCCCCATTGGCGTGGGGAGGGCGACAGCAAGGCGGGCATCACGGCGCCCGAGCCGAGGTCTTCCCAGCGGCAGGTGCACCACCCCCGCAACACTCGCGGGACAAATGCACCCGGGGAAACCCCACCCGAAACAGCCAAACATCGAAGGCGGGACACGTTTGAGGGCGACCTCAAACTTTCACCAAGCGGTCGCACTCAAAGTGTCCCGCCCTCCCCAAAAAACCTCGGCCGCACCTGCGCGGGCCGGGCAACACCGTCGTGGAAGGAGCCCATGAGCCAGCGCCAACGCATCCGCCGCCGCGAAAAAGGCCGTCGCGGGACGGCCAAGACCCTCGCCGCAACCCTCGCCACCCAGCGCAAAGCCACCCGCGCGGCCGTGCGCCGGAGCGCGAAAAAGGCCTTCCATGCCGCAACGCGCACGCGCGAGATCGCCGCACGGGAGGAATACCGCGAACGGCAAGCCCGCCGGCGCGCCAGCGTCGCCGCCGTGAAGGAACTGGAGGAGGCGGTCCGCGCGCTCGATGCCCTCACCCGCGCGCCGTGCGGCCAATTGCGCATGAGGGGGTGATGCAACAATGCCCCTGCGCCAAAGCGTTCCGGCCCGCCCGTGTTGCGATTTCCGGCACGAGCGGCTAACTCCCACCTCCGGGCGCCGGTAGCTCAGCTGGTAGAGCATTCGACTTTTAATCGAACGGTCCGGGGTTCGAGCCCCCGCCGGCGTACCACACAAAATCCACACTCTCGGCCGGGCAAACCGTCACCGCCACAAAGGCTACCCGCCCGCGGGAGAGGCAAAACCCCCGCATACGGGCCATGCAGGCCGGCGAACCACAGCGCGCAGCGCCGTGAAAAAACTAATCCCCACCGCACGGCATGGCCATAAAATGCCCACCGAACGCCGGGCCTGATCGGCGTCATCTTACTGGCGCGGCCACGCCACATTTGCGCCAATCCCAGCGCATAGTGGTCGCAGAAAGCCGCTGGACGCGCGGCGCGGTGTTTAACGCAAACGCGCAGCAACGAGGCTGTGACAGCCATCACTTCGCCATATTGCCGTCGGGTTTATCTCCCGTTCACGAAAGGAACACAGGTTGTAGGGCGATGTTGATGTCACATGTTGCGACCAACATTACGGACGGACTGGAAGTGCGCGCTGACCTGCAAAGGCTCGGCGGCACACAGCACCTGACCGTGACAGTCACCAGCGTCAACGGCCAAGGTGTGGCCGACTGGGCGCTCGACCTCAACCTGCCCAACGCCATCGTGGGCGTCTACAACGCCCGCTGCGAAACCATCGGCTCCAGCCGTTACCGGATCACGCCGGACCGCTGGCGCAGATCCATCCCCAAGGATGGCGCGGTCGCCTTCGGCATCCTTTTGGCCGCCTAACGAACGGCGGCGTACCCATCCTTACGCGGGTCCGACCCGGCGGCGTATCCACCACCATGGCGCGCAATCACCTGCGCGCCGCCAAAGCCAAACGCCACATTCGGCGCCTCGGTCACCACCTCATGGCCCAGCGCGGCAAGCCCGTCGCGCACAGCGGCAGGCAGATGCGCCTCCACCGCAACGCGCCGCTCCTGCAACACGCGAAAGCGCGGCGCATCGATGGCGGTCTGCGGCGACTGCCCGAACCGCGCAATCCGCGTCACCAACTGCACATGCCCCTGGGCCTGGATCGGCCCCCCCATCATCCCGAACGCCATGAACGGCGCACCGCCCCTCGTCGCCAAGGCCGGAATAATCGTATGAAACGGCCGCTTGCCTGGCCCGACGCAGTTGGGGCTCTCGGGGTCCAGCGAGAAGGCCGACCCCCTGTTTTGCAGGCTGATCCCAAAGCGCGGCGTCACACAGCCTGAGCCAAACCCCTCGTAGTTGGACTGAATGAAGGAGACCATCATGCCCGACGCATCCGCCGTGGTCACAAGCACCGTGCCCCCTGCCCGCGGCAGCCCAGTCGCCGGCGCCCCCGCCCGCCCGAAGTCGATGAGCCCCGCCCGCTCCCGCAGATACGCCGGGTCGAGGAACGCCGCGCTGCCAAGCACCATCGCATCAGCGTCGCCCACATGGGTGTAGACGTCGGCAAGGGAGAGTTTGACCGCCTCGATCTGCGCGTGCAGCGAGCGCACATCGTCAGGCCCATCGCCAAGGTCCATGTGCTCCAGCATGCCAAGGGCCATCAGCGCGGCAATCCCCTGCCCGTTCGGCGGGATCTCGTGGATCTTAAGCCCGCAGGCATCCAAGCTGATGGGCTCAACCCACTCAGCCCGGTGGCTGGCAAAGTCCTCCACCGTGTGCGTGCCGCCCCCTTGCGCCGAAAGGGCAACAATCTCCTCGGCGATCTCGCCCTCGTAAAAGGCTGCGCCGCCCGTCTCGCCGATCCGCTCCAGCGCGTCGGCGGCGCCGGCAAGCGCAAAACGTTCGCCCGCGACCGGCGGCCGCCCGCCTGGCAGGAAAGCGGCCTCAAAGCCCATGCCCCGGGGCATGGTGCCGGCCTGCCGCGCCCAGGACCCCGCCACAACCGGCGCCACGGCATACCCCTGCCGCGCATACCGCACCGCCGGCGCCAACAACTCGGGCAGCGGCCGACTGCCATACTTTTGGGCAAGGGCGACCCAGCCCGAGACAGCGCCGGGAATGGTCACCGTGTCCCACCCGCGGTGGGGCATTTCGCGCTGGCCGGCAAACCGCTCAGGCGTCCAGCCGCGCGGGGCGCGGCCGGAAGCGTTCAGCCCGTCAACACGCTGCCCGTCCCACACCAGCGCGAAGGCATCCGATCCAAGGCCATTGCTCACCGGTTCGGTAATGGTCAGCACCGCTGCGGCGGCAATGGCCGCGTCAACCGCGTTCCCGCCGGCAGCCAGCACCTCAAGCCCGGCATTGGCGGCCAACGGCTCGGACGTGGCAACCGCCATCTCACCGAAGGCGGTGGACCGGGCGCTCGGGTAGGCAAGGCGTTCGGCAAAATCCATGACATTCATCGCTTTGGCGTTACAGTTCGGGATGGGAGCTAAGGCCGTTTCACCGGTCTGGCGCCATACCCCGTGATCACTTCTTCATCGGCACCAAGCATAAAGTGGAACGCGACGTTGGCGGATAACAAACACCGATAGCACCGGGATGCGGCGAAGTAGGCATGAACAAAATCTCACGTGGATTGACACATGAAATTCATTAGCTACTTACAAGTGCGTCGAGCACATGACTGACTCGGGCACGGCGGCGTAGGCCGACCCTGCCGACTTGATGAGACATTAGACCCATTTCAGATCCTAAGTTCAACGAGCTTGGCCTCAGCCCCAAGGTGGTGAGCGCCGTGGAAGCCGCGGGCTACACCAAGCCCACCCCCATTCAAGCGGGCGCCATACCCCACGCCCTGGAAAAACGCGATGTCCTCGGCCTCGCGCAGACGGGGACGGGGAAGACCGCATCCTTCGTGCTGCCCATGCTCTCCCTGCTGGAGAAGGGGCGCGCCAGGGCTCGGATGCCGCGCACGCTAATCCTTGAGCCCACCCGCGAACTCGCCGCGCAGGTGGAAGAAAGCTTTGAGAAGTACGGCACCAATCACAAGCTCACCGTCGCTCTGCTGATTGGCGGCGTCTCATTTGCGGATCAGAACCGCAAGATCGACCGTGGCGCGGATGTGGTGATCGCAACCCCCGGCCGGCTGCTTGACCACATTGAGCGCGGCAAACTCCTCCTCCAGCAGATCGAAATTCTGGTGGTGGACGAGGCGGACCGGATGCTCGACATGGGATTTATCCCCGACATCGAGCGCATCTGTAAACTTCTGCCCATCACACGGCAGACCCTGTTCTTTTCTGCCACCATGCCAAAGGAAATTCAGTCGCTGGTGGATCGTTTTCTTCATAACCCGGAGCGTGTTGAAGTCTCGCCCCCGTCATCGACCGCTGAGACGGTCGAGCAGACGTTTGTCAAAAGTGGCGCGACGCCGAAGGACAAGCGCGCGACGCTGCGCAACCTTCTGAACGGCGAGGATGCTCTCCAAAACGGGATCGTTTTCTGCAACCGAAAGCGGGACATTGGCACGCTGTACCGCTCGCTGGAGCGGCATGGGTTTTCCGTCGGCGCCCTCCACGGCGACATGGACCAGCGCACCCGCATGGCAACGCTCGATGCTTTTAAGAACGACAAGCTCACGCTTCTCGTGGCGTCCGATGTGGCAGCGAGGGGCCTCGACATTCCCAAGGTGAGCCACGTGTTCAATTATGACGTGCCCCATAATGCGGAGGATTACGTCCACCGCATTGGCCGGACCGGCCGCGCAGGGCGCTCGGGCAAGGCGTTCACCATTGCGACCAGCGAAGATGGCAAGCTCACCGCCGCCATTGAAAACATGCTGAAACGCAAGGTCTCATGGGCCACCGTTGACGGTGGGTCTGTGGAAGAACCGGCGCCGGCGGAAGAACGGGCCGCGAAAGAGAGCGCCCGCCCCACGAAATCGCGCAGGAGCGGCCGCCGTGGGGCTGAGCCGCAAACCACCGGAGCGGGCGCCGGATCAAGCGACGGCGCGGATCGCCATCGCCGCCAGCGGGGCGGGCGCCGCGAGGACGCACCTGATCAGCATCTTCCGTTCGGTGACACGCCCTTCGTACCAGCCTTCCTGCTTCGGCCGATCACGGCCCGTCGTTCAAAGTCATCAACCGCAAACTGACGCGGTTGACCGCCTTCCGCCAGGAAATGGCGGCGCGGTGCGCCATTCCGGTGGAAATCCAACACTGAGGTGACACCAGACCCCTCGCAAGCCTCCCCGACGCGCGACAATGGCTGCGATTCGCGAGAGGCAGATCCATGGCTCAAACGCTCCCGGTTCCCATCACCGACGCCCCTGCCGACGAGGCAGAGCAATCCGCAACGGCGCCCGCCACAAAGCGCAAAGGCGAACTGGTTGACGCCCGGTTTGAAAGGCACGGCCCCAACGATGAGAGCGGCCAACCGGCCAAACCCAAGGCCCCCCGCGTTGCCCTTGCCGCTCCGCGCGTAGTTCTGTCCTTGCCGCACGATCCGGTCCCTGAGCCCAATCCGGCGAATGAGGACTGCGTCAAGGATCGAGAGGAAGCCACCGCAGTGGCGCGGCAGTCTTCCAAAGCGTCGTCCGGATCCGTGGATGAAGTGAAAAAGTTTCTGACGCACATGCGACGGGTCTGGATGAGCGCACCCTTCAAGCGCCAGCCCCACACAATCCTGACCGTGAAGGTCTGCCCAGCCGGCGCCGAGGCGGACGATGGCCGATCCGCCCAGCCCACAGCGCGCGCGCTGCACAAAGCCCTCAGCGAACTTGCGCAGCCTTTCTGGGTTGCACCCGATACGCTGGGAATGCTGCTCCCCGGGAAGTCGGTGCGCATGGCAGCGCGCATTGCCGAGGCGGTCCAAAAGGCTTTGGATGCGCAGGCAGTGGATGCAGGCCCGCGGGTGCGCCTCGTTGCCGGGGTCGCCGCCCTTCACCGCGACGATGACCCGGTGAGCGCGTACCTGCTGGCCGAGCGGTGCCTGGAACGGGGCGCAAGGCGCGGCTGCGCAGCGGTCGTCACCGAAGCGGACCTTCGCGCCGCCAAACAGAGCCAGGAGGGATCAACCTAAGGCTCATTGCTGCGCGTTTGAAGCGCCCTTTCCCTGCGGTCTACGCAATCTACCTAGGCAGTATTATGCAGAGCGAGGCTAGCTCGCCGCCATTCAGGGAGATCGCCCATGATGAACACACTGCCGAAGTCCGCAGCGATTGCCGTTGCCGCTGCCCTCGTGGGAGGCGCACCCGGCGCCATCGCGCAGGAGGAACCCATCAAGGTTGGCGTCCTGCTGCCCACGACCGGCGGCTGCGCCACCGCCGGAACCCGCGCGCTGGAGGGCCACAACGCCTACGTCAACATGATCAACGAGCGCGGAGGTCTCCTGGGCCGCCAGGTGGAGACAATCCACCGCGACAGCCAGTGCAACCCTGCCGTGGCCACGGCCGCCGCGCGCGACCTCGTGACCAAGGACGGCGTGTCGTTCTTGATCGGCGGCGTCAGCTCATCGGAGGCGCTTGCCATCTCCGAAGTGGCCGAGCAGCAAAAGGTCATCTACATGGCCGGCATCCCGAAGACAGTGCAGCTCACCAACGAAGAGAACATCCATCCATACGTCTTCAGGGCGGCGGACAACACGAACTCGGAAGGAAAGTCCGCAGCTATCCTCGCCGACCGGCTCGGCTGGGACACCGTCTGCACCATCCTGCTCGACTATTCCTACGGCCACGACCTCGGCAAAGCGTTCCAGGAGCATCTTGCGCAAATCCGGCCGGACGCTGAGATCGTGACCCAAGTCTGGCCCGCCGCCAGCACAGACGACTACACGCCCTTCATCACTCAGCTTCTGGGCAGCGAGTGCGACGGTGTGTTCTCAGGCGTCTGGGCAGGCGTGTTCCCGAACTTTGCCAAGCAGGCCAGCGCCTTCGGCTTCTTCGACCGCTTTCAGTTTGTGTCAGCCGGCGCCCTCGGCTCCACAAAGTTCTTGGAGGCCATGGACGATGAGATGCCGCTCGGCATCTGGGGCAACTCTGTGGAGGTTTTCTACTATCCGCAGAACGAAGCTCACAAAGCCTACCTTGAAGAGATCGAGAAGCTGATCGGGGAGCGGCCCGACGGGTTCCACGCCACCGGCTGGGTCGCCATGCAGTTCATCGACGAGGCGGTCCAAAAGGCAGGCTCAGTTGAGGCCGACGACGTGTCGGACGCCCTGAAAGGGCTCACCATCGACGCCATGGTCGGCCCGCTCACCATGCGTGCATCCGACCAGCAGGCGAACCGCGGCACCTTCTGGGGCCAAATCTCGGCCTCCAACATGGAGGGCTACGACGCCCCCCTCATGAACCCCGTGGAGTACATCCCCGCCGACGACATCATGGACTAGCGGCCCACCCCTCGCGCCCTGCCTCACAAGGTGAGGGCGCACGGGTCCGCACCCAGCGATTTTCCCATGTTATCCAACCCCATGTTCCTGGCGATGGCGGTCCTCAACGGACTGTCCATTGCCATGGTTCTGTTCATCATCGCCGCCGGCTTGACGCTCATCCTCGGCGTCTTGCGCATTTTGAATTTCGCCCACGCCGCCTTCTTCATGCTGGGCGGCTACGTGGCCTGGCAGGTTGCTGAAGGCTGGCTGGAGGACGTGCCGGGTGCCCTTTGGCTCGGCGCCATCGCTGCCGGTCTGGTGCTCGCCGTCCTCGCCGCGATCATCGAGCGGACAATGCTGCGCCACCTTTATGGGCGCGAAGAGTACTATCAGCTGCTTTTCACCTTCGCGCTGGTGCTCTTGCTGAACGATGCGGTGAAGGCGATTTGGGGCACGGACATCCTCACCATCAGCCATCCCGACATGCTGCGCGGCGCCGCCGATCTCGGCATCACGTTTTATCCCAGATACCGCCTCTTCCTGTGCGTCGTCGGCGTTGTTGTGGCCGTCGCCCTCTGGCTCCTCGTCACCAAGACGCGCTGGGGCCGCACCGTGCGCGCTGCCCGCATGGACCGGGAGATGCTCTCCACCCTCGGCGTGGACGTGGCGAAAGTTTACGCATCCGTCTTCATCCTGGGCGTCGCGCTCGCCGGCGTCGGCGGGGCCCTCGCCGCTGCCGACAGGTCGCTCTATCCCGGCATGGATGCCGACATAATCGTGCGCACGTTCATCATCGTCATCATCGGTGGGCTGGGCAGCCTGTGGGGCGCGTTCCTCGGCGCCCTTATTTTGGGGATGATCACATCCTTCGGCACAGTGCTCGTCCCCGAGTTCGAGCTGGTGCTCATCTACCTGCTGATGATCGCCGTCCTCCTGGTGCGCCCCTGGGGCCTGCTCGGCAAGGAAGATGTCAAGTGAGCGCGGCAAGGACTTCGCTCTTGGTCGGCGTGCTGATGACCGCCGTGTTCGCCGCCGTACCCTTTTTCTTTGGCGATTATGGCGTCTACCTTGGCGCAGAAATCCTGATCTATATTCTGTTCGCGCTCGCCTTCAACTTGATGCTCGGCCAAGGCGGGCTGGTCTCGTTCGGTCACGCCGCCTACTTCGCCATCGCGTCCTACGCGGTTGCGATCCTGCTGACCACGTACAGCTGGCCTTTGCTCCCCGCCTTCGTGGTTGCGGTAGCCCTATCCTGCGCCGCAGCGGTGGTGATCGGCGCGCTTTGCGTGCGGCTCACGGCCATTTACTTCGCCATGCTCACCCTCGCCTTCTCCCAACTCGTCTGGGCCATCGCCTTCAAATGGAACGCCGTCACCGGCGGGGATGAAGGTTTTGTCGGCGTCTCGGTGCCGCAATACCTCGCCGAGCCCACCGGCTTCTTCTACTTCGCCCTTGCCATCGTCGCCGTCTGCGCGGTGCTGTTGTGGCTCATCACCCACTCCGCATTCGGACGCATTTTGCGCGCAACAAAGGAAAACCCGCGCCGGGCGGAATTTTTGGGCATTAACGTGCGGCGCATCCGCCTCGTCACCTTCGTCATTTCAGGCACGTTCACAGGCGTTGCCGGGGCGCTCTTTGCCATCTTCAACCGCGCAGTCTTCGTGGAAAGCGCATGGTGGACCAAGTCCGCCGAGGTGCTGGTGATGACCATCCTAGGCGGTGTCGGCTCCTTCTTCGGCCCCGCGCTGGGGGCGACGGTCCTCATCCTGCTTGACCGGCTGATCACCGAGTTCACCCAGTATTGGCCGACTGTTCTGGCAATCATCCTCATCGCGGTGCTCTTCTTCCTGCCGAACGGTTTGATCGGCGCGTTCCGCCGCGGCCGCTCCACGGGGGCGGGCGATGCTTGAAATCTCCGGCCTTTCCAAGGATTTCAGCGGCTTCCTTGCCTTGTCGGACGTGAACCTCAGTGTGCGCGAAGGCGAGCGGCACGCGGTGATCGGCCCCAACGGCGCCGGCAAATCCACGCTGTTCAACGCCATCTCAGGCTACCTGAAACCCACCACCGGCCGGGTGCATCTCTCCGGAAATGACATTACGGGGGAGAAGCCTCACACCCTGGTGCGCCGCGGCATGGGCCGCTCCTTCCAGCGCGTGAACATCTTTCCCGATCTCACGGTGCACGAAAACGTCCAGGCGGCGCTCCTTGCCCACCACAAACGGATGTTCGACCTCTTCACCCCCGGCGCCAAACTCTACCGCGACGAGACGAACGCCATCATCGAGCAGGTGGGCCTGAGCGAGGAAGCGGCGCGCGTCTCAGGCACCCTCGCCTACGGCAAGCAGAAGCAGCTGGAGTTTGCCCTTTCGCTCGCCACCGATCCCAAAATCCTCCTGCTGGATGAACCCACCGCAGGCATGAGCCCGCGCGAGACCATGGAAATTCTGGCCCTCATCAAGCGGATCCAGGAGGCACGCGGGCTGACGCTCGTCTTCACCGAGCACGACATGGAATTCGTCTTTGCCATTGCCGACCGCCTGACCGTGCTCGTCCAGGGCACACCCCTTGCCACAGGATCACCCGAAGAGGTGCGCGACAACGAGGACGTGCAGCGGGTCTACCTCGGAGGCCACGGTGCTGCTTGAGGTGGACGCCATTCACACCGCCTACGGCAAATCGCGCATCCTTTTCGGCATATCGCTTCAGGTGAAGCGGGGCGAAGTGGTCGCACTGATGGGCCGTAACGGCGTCGGAAAGTCCACCACGCTGCGCTCCATCATCGGGCTCACCCCGCCGCGCGAGGGCAAGGTGCGCTTCAAGGGCGAAGACATCACCGGCGCGCGCCCGGACAAGGTGAGCGCCATGGGCCTTGGCTGGGTGCCGGAGGACAGGCGCATCTTCCCCGAGCTCACTGTATGGGAAAACCTCGACGTGGCGGTCCCCCGCGCCAGCGAAAACCCCTGGACTATTGAACGCATCCTGACCCTGTTCCCCGACCTCGGCGCCTTGATGAAGCGCAACGGCGGCTACCTGTCGGGCGGGCAGCAGCAGATGCTCACCATCGCCCGCAGCCTGATGTGCAACCCCGAGCTTTTGCTTCTGGATGAACCATCGGAGGGCCTCGCGCCGCTGGTGGTGAAGTCCCTGTTTGAGCAGCTCAAACTCCTGCGCGAAGAGGGTGTGTCGCTGGTGCTTGCAGAGCAGAACCTCGACTTCGTGCTGGGCTTGGCCGACCGTGTCTACATCCTGGAAAAAGGCGAGGTCCGCTTCACTGGCAGCGCCGAAGCTGTCCGCGCCGACAAGGACCTTCAGAAGCGCTATCTCACGGTCTGAACGTAAGGGGACCCAATGTTCCTCTGGTGAGACCGCAGCTGCGACGTTCTTGTGGGCCGACGTTCCTCCGGAGCCGACACCTCCAGAACCTCGCGACAAGGATCGAGGGTCAAGGCCGAAGAGCGCAGCGTGCCTTGAGGCTCGATCCTTGTCGCGAGAGACTTTGGTCGAGGCGGGAGAGCCCAACACCGCAGGCTCAGCGTGCGAGCGGATCTTAATCCAAACGTACGGCCATGTGGCTGAGTTCGGGCCGCACCGGTTGGTGGCGTTCAATCACCTGCCGGTCATGGCCGGGGATCACCAGGTCCGGTGCGTCGGCCAGTTGCTCAACGGTGCGAAACGCAAGGTGCATATCCGGCATATTGTAGACGAGCGTGAACGGGTTTCTCGCCGAAAGGTTCTCGTAATAGGGGACCGCATCTGAGGCGAGCACCATCCAGCCGCGCCGGGTCAGCACCCGCACCACCTGGAGCCCGGCGGAGTGGCCGCCCACCTTGTGCAATGTGATGTTTTGCGCAAGCTCCACATCGCCATTCAGGAAGTTGACGCGGCCCGCGTAGACCGCGCGGACCGCATCACAAATCACGTCAGCGGAGAATGGATAAGTATACTCCGCAATCCCCATGTATTTCCCGGTGGCGACAACCATTTCCTCTTCTTGCAGGTGAAATGTCGCGTTGGGGAAATCAGGCATTGTCCCGGCGTGATCGAAATGCAGATGGGTGAGGACCACGTCCTTGATGTTGGCCGGGTCCACATCCATGCGGCGCAAACAATCTGCGGGGGTTTGGTCAATGGTCCTGCCGCGCCGGGCCGCCTCTTTGTGGCCAAAGCCTGTATCCACCAAGATTGTTTTGCCATTGCCGCAGATGAGCCAGACGTAAAAGTCCAGCGGCATGGGGTCGTTAAAGTTCCGGTCAGCGTCGAGGTTGAGACTGGAAAAGTTTTGATAGCGCTTTCGACCGTCCCCGCGCGCATAGCGCAGGGCGAAAACCTCGTAGATGGCGCTCACGGGCGGTCCCTTTGGTGTTGTTACCCGGAGCTTTGCGCCGGCTCAAGGGCCTGACAAGCCCCCAAAACAGAAGGGGGCGCCGGAGCGCCCCCTTCCCTCGCGCCGTGGAGAGATCTTTAGACGAAGTCGATGACGCCGCTGTCCACCAGCTGGTCGACGGGGGGGTGGTGCCGCGGACGGAGAGTCGCGA
>JBCDFB010000040.1:0-12678 GCA_039178655.1 Pseudomonadota bacterium
CCCGCGGGTCACCGTTGGTGCCCACATAGTCGTAGGAGGAAAAGTTGATGTATTCGCGCCCGCCGATGCGGGTGTGGGCGGCAGCGCGAACCTCGTGAGACCGGAAAAACGGGCTTTCGATCCCCAAGATGTCGCCGACAGCCCTGTGAATCTTCAGCTGACGCACCTCGTCCAAGGTCGAAAAATCGAACGCCGAGGCTGACGTGCGGCGCTCCGCTTCCTTGGGAACGATCCGGTCGATCTTGCGCTCAAGCCCGGCCTTGCGGGAGGCGCGGCCAGCAGCAAGCAGTTGGTCTTTGGCGGCGGATTTGAGGGCGGAGAGGCCGCGTTTGCTCATGACAGGATGGTCCTCATCCCTGCAGCCTTCTCTTTAATGGCCTCTTCCAGTCGGGTCACGTCGCCGCCTGCCGCCTCAAGGTCATCCTCGCTCACATGCCGGCTGGCCACCGCTTCGGTGGTTTCGTCAAGGCATGCGTCCTCGCCGCGCGCCCGTTCAACCACTTTGCGGGCAAGGTCCACCAGAGTGGCGCCCGCCGCAAGGGACATGAGCGGGATGTCGATACCAAGGCGCTGTTCTGCCGCCATGCGAAGTTCAACGCCCATCAGCGAATCCATGCCGAGCGCGGTCAGGGGCTTATGCCCGTCAATCTCCGACGCGGGCAGCTTGAGAATGCGTGAAATCTCACCGGCCAGAAGGCGTGTGACTTCGTTGAGCGCTTCGGCATCGCTCAAGCCTTCAAGGCGCGCGGCAAGGTCGATGACGCCGCTGTCGTCGCCATCTTGGCCGGCATCCTCCGCCAGATCCTCAAACGCCGGGCTCTGCGCGATGACAAGATCCTTGCGCGCCGCCGCCCAGTCCACCTTGCCGATCAGCCTCACCGCCGGGCCGGCGTTCATGGCGCCCGCTTCAATCATTGACTTGAGCTCGCCAAGACCCTCTGCCGCGGTAATGGCGTGGCGGCCGAGTTTTCGCTGCAAGAGTTCCGAAGTCGCCATATCGCGGGAAAGGACGCCAACGTCGGCAATGGCCCCCCAAGCAATGGCAAGCGCAGGCTTGCCCTCCTCACGCCGGCGCCGGGCAACGCCTTCTAGGAACGCGTTCGCCGCAACGTAGTTCGCCTGACCAGGGTTACCGAGTTGAACGGTAATGGACGAGTAGACCACGAAGAGATCGAGCGGCAGCGCAGCAACAGCTTTCTCAAGCGCGACGACGCCTGCGATCTTCGGCGTCATCGCCTTGGCGTACCGCTCCGCGTCAAGCGAGGTGATCAACGCATCGTCGAGCACCATGGCCATATGGAAGACGCCGCCAAGGGTCGTGGTCTCGGCAATCTCGGCAACCGTGCCGGCAACGGCGTCCTCGTCGGTCACGTCGAGGGTGGCCACGTCAATTCGCACTCCGGCATCACGGTGCGCATTGATGGCGGCGTCCACCGTCTCATCCTTAACGCCCGAGCGGCTGGCCAGCACGAGGTGGCGCGCCCCTTGTGCGATGAGCCATTGCGCCGTTGCAAACCCGAAGCCGGAGGTCCCGCCGATCATGAGATACGCTTTGGCCGGATCGGCAACAGGAAGACGGTCGCGCGGCGGCTCCGGCGGCTCGGGTGCCCGCACCACGATCTTGCCGATGTGGCCGGCGGACTGCATGAGACGGAATGCGTCACGCACGCCGGCAGCTGGGAACGCACGGTAGGGCAGCGGCGTCAACTCACCGCTTTCGAACAGGCCGATGATGTTGTTGAGGATCCGCCGCGCAGTCTTCGGTTTGTGGGCCATGAGTTGGTCCGCATCGATGCCAAAATAGCTGAGGTTGCGGCGGAATGGGCGAAGGCCCAGCTTCGTGTCGGCGTAAAAGTCGCGCTTGCCCAGCTCCAGGAAACGGCCGAAGGGTTTCAGCGTCGCGATGGAACGCTCCATAGCTTCACCGGCCAGGGAGTTGAGCACGCAATCCACCCCCTCACCGCCCGAAGCCGCAACGGCTTCTTCGGCAAAGGTCAGGCTGCGGGAATCAAAGACCTCGTCCGCACCCAAGCGCGTCAGCAAAGCGCGCTTTTCATCTGTGCCGGCCGTGGCGAAGACTTTTGCGCCGCGCCACTTTGCGATTTGCAGCGCTGCAAGGCCCACGCCCCCTGCCCCGCCGTGGATGAGCACTGTCTCGCCTTCTTCAAGCTGGCCAAGTTCCACGAGCGCGTAGAAGGCGGTGAGGAATGCGACAGGAACACTTGCGGCCGCTTCCGCAGACAGACCTTCGGGCAGCCTCCCGACCGCATCAGCCGGCACTGTAACGTGGGAGGCAAAGCAAGCCGGCGCAAAGGCAATGACCCGTTCGCCCACGCTCACGTCGGAAACGCCTTCGCCCACCGCATCAATGGTGCCTGCGCATTCCATGCCGAGGGTCGGCCCAGCGAACCCGTCCTGCAGCGCCTCATGGGGCAACAGCGCCAGTGTCCACATCACATCGCGGAAGTTGAGCGCGGTTGCATCGACGCGCAGCCTCACCTCGCCGGGGCCGAGCGGCTGCAACGGCTCCGCCTGCCAGACCAAGTTGTCGATGGAGCCCCTGTGCGGAATGGCGAGCTTGGTGGTATCGCCGCGCTGCACATCGGCCGGGAAAGGCCTGTAGCGTACCGCGCCGCGATGGTCGCTCGTCAGGACGATTTCGCGTTCCGCATTCGGCTCGGCAAGCTCCGCCGCCAAACGAACGGCCGCTTCGCTGGGCTCAAAGGTCGGCGCGATGTCCACAAGGCGCAGCTGAAGGTGCGGAAATTCGTTGGCGGCCACCCGCCCGAACGCAGCAACTGCAGCCGCCGATGGCCTGACATTGTTGGCCCCTTCGCTCTGGGCGCCGAACGTCACCAGCGTGACGGCCCGCTCCTCCCCGCCGAGCGACTGGATAAACTGCGCAAGGGCGTTCAACGCCTCGGGAAGCTCTTCGGGTGCGCTCACATCAAGGGCAACCAAGCAATCGCCCTCAGGCACTGCCTCAAGCGAATGGAGCGGCGGATGCGCATCGTCGAGCGCCGAAAGCGCTGCACAAAAGCGCGTTGAATGGGGCCCCTGACCATGCAGCGACGGGAGCGTTGGCGTGCCCACCGCAGAAACGTCCGACTTTGGCTTCAGCGCTGACCACAGGAGTCCGTCCGTCTCACCGGACGCAAGCGTGCGCGCGCAAGCTGCCTCCAACCCTGCCTCACTGAGCGCGGTTTCCAACTCGCCCCCGCTCATGAGGCTGCCCACGGGTGCTTCCGGATCAACCGATTGGGTCCACCACTCACGAGTGAGACCGCCCAGCGCATCGGCAAACAGGCTCGGAACGAACGATGCGCCCACCGCCACGCCACCCGGTTTCAACAGCCGCGCGACGCCGGACAGATCAGCAGTGCCGAGTGAAGGCGGTACGACCACAAGGTCGAATGGGTGCTCGTCCTCCAACGCATCAAACGGTACGATGGCGGCGCCCGGTGTGCGTTCAAAGAGGAGCGCAAGCCGCTCGGTCGCGGAAGCGGATCTGTCTGAAATGATCAGCCGGGTGGTGACCGCATCAATAGACACGGCCAGGTTGCGCACAAAAGCAAGGTTTGACGCGCCGAGCACCAAGATGCGCGCGCTCTGCCGGACTGTGTCTTGCGTGCCATCCGCCACATCACGCAGCGCATCGTAGAGCGGTCGAGAGAACGGCGCATCGGTGAGCAGCTGGGCCATCATGGCGTCGGACAACGGTGGGCCTTCCAGCAACCCTTCCCGGAAAGCGCGGCTCAGAAACTGCGGCAACGCCGACAGCAAAGCCGCTTCCGCCAGCCGGTCAGGATGCTCAGCCGCAATCAGCGCGACCACATCATCAACCGCAATGGCATCGCCCGTCAGCGACCAGGCTCCGTCCGCGCATTCTGCCCGACCCGACGCCTCTAAGGCATCCAGAAGTCGGGCTGCGAGCGGCACGGCGGCACGGGCCAGCGTGCCTGCCTCACAAAGGCTCGGCAGTGTCGCAGGGGTGCCCAGCAGCGGCGTCAACGCCTCCGCCGCGGCGGCCTGGACCCCCGCCTCAATCAAGAGCGCGGTTTCCGACGGGTCCGGTCCTTCGGGCGCCACAAGCGCGTCGGGCACGCCGATGGCGAGGACGGACGCCTCGCTCGCACGACTGATGCGCTTCACGTAAGGCGCTGCGACGAGCGTTTCCCCACCGAAACCTCGCGAAAGGGCAACCGCCATGAAGCGCACCGCCGTCACCCCGGCAACGATTGCGCCGGCGCTGTCGCGCAGCACAAAATCCGCTTCAACGATCCCTTCCGTGGGTGTGCGGATCGTGATGTCCGCCTCAACCGGGGTGCCGGGATCAGCAGCCAACAGGATACGCCCGACCCTTATCGGCAGCACCGCAGTACCGCTCCCCGCGAGCGTGTCGGCCAGAAACGCGAAAAGGGCATGAAAGCAGGAATCAAACAGGGTTGGGTCGAGCGCGAAGCCGAGCCGCGCAGTGGCAGGATCGGGCGCAGCGAGGCGCACATGGGCCCGGTTTCCATCAATGAGTGCAACGCTATTGGCCCGCCGAAACACCGGCCCATAAGGCAGGCCAAACGCTTCAGTCATCTCATAAAGCCGGGCCGCTGGAACACGCACAGCGTCCGCGGGCACCTCAAACGGCGCCGCGCCGGAGGGAGCCTGCGGCGCCTTTCGCACCGTCGCCTTGACGTGGGGCATCCAGCCTTCAGGAGCCAGACGAGGGCGGCTTTCAATCAGAAAGGTGTGCGGTGCGATCTCGCGGGTGCGCACTTGCCGTTCAGCGCCGTCCTCCAAGACGAGCGGCGCAAAAATGTCCATGTCGGCGAGTTCCACCGGTACGCCCGGGAACAGCAGCCGGCCGGCCGAAAGGAGCATTTCCGCATAACCCGCCGCGGGGAAGACCACGGCATCTTCAACCTTGTGATCGGCCAGGAACGGGAGCCGCTTTGCATCGTGCGTCACGCGCCACGTGGTATCGTCGGTGTGCAGGCGATCGCCCAGAAGGACATGGTCACGCCGGCCAAGGAGAGTGACGACCTCGGCGGTATCGGCGGAGCGGTAAGTGCTTTGCTGCCAAGGATAATGGGGAAGCAGCGATGGGGGTGCCGACTTGGCGCCGAACAGCAGCGTGTCATCCACTGCCACACCATGGGCAAGTGCTGCGCGGACCACTGCCTCCACCGGCTCCCCGCCTTCGCTCTCCTGCTTGAACGAGGGCAGGACCGTCACCTTCAGCTCGCCCGTGCGCGCCACGTCGTTGACGTAACCGGTCAGCACCGGCCTGGGGCCGATCTCAATGAACAACCGATGCTCGCCAAGTGCGGTCTTGATTGCATCGGCAAAGCACACGGGACGGCGCACGTTGTCCCACCAATAGTCCGCGTCGAGCGCCGGCCCATCCACGTACTCGCCCGTGACCGTGGAGACCATCGGCAGAGCGGGCTCGCATGCTTCGATGCGCTCCAGCGACGCCAAGAGGGGCGCGCGGATCGGGTCCACCAACGCGCAGTGAAACGGATAGTCGAGGTCGAGCTTCTTGACGGCCTGGCGCTTCTTGCGGGCCGCCTGTGCAAACTCGCCGAGCGCGTTTACGGGGCCAGAAACCGTCACCGAGCGCGCGGAGTTGACCGCCGCCACTTCCAGCCCCTGGAAGGGCGCAATGGCCTCGCGGGCCTCTTCCGCAGGCAGTAGAACAGCCGCCATCCCGCCCAAGTGCCGCGTGACTTCCTGGTGGGTGGAGCGCGCGTGGATCACGCGCACCGCATCACCGAGGCTGAGCGCGCCACAGGCCCACGCCGCCGCCACTTCGCCCACCGAGTGGCCCACAACGGCCGCAGGGGAGATACCGCGCCGCGCCAGAGCCTCCGTCAGCGCCACCTGCAGCGCAAACAAGAGCGGCTGCGCAATCTCGGTGCGCTCAATCTCCGTTTCCAGATCTTCAGAGAAGAGCATCGTGACGAGCGACCATCCGGCCACCGACATGAAGAGACGGTTTGCCCGGTCGAAGGAGAGGCGGAACTCCGTGTCGTTCTGATAAGCGTCACGGCCCATTCCGGCCCACTGCGAGCCATTGCCAGAGTAAAGGAAGACCGGCTTCTCCGCCGGCGCCAACGCCTCACCCACCACGATTGCGTCGGCGGGTTTGTCGTCAGCAAGGCTGCGCAACGCCGACGCCATTTCCTCGATGCTTGACTGAGCAAGCACGGCGCGATGGGCATGACGGTCACGCCGGAAGGCTGCGGCGTTGGCGAACTTTGCCGCGTCGCCGCTCTTTTCCAGCGCATCAGCCGCGCGAGGCCCAAGCGCTTTCAGTGCCGCCGACGTCACGGCGCTGACAACGAGAGGCGCGGTTGAGGGGGCGCTCGTGCCCGCCACCGCGGGGCGCTCGCCATCTTCGATCACCACGTGCGCGTTGGCGCCGCCGAAGCCAAATGAATTGATGCCCACCGCGCGCAGGTCGTCTGCCCGAGGCAGCGGTGTCGCCTCATGGGCGACGGAGAGATTGAGCGCCTCGAACCGAATATCGGGGTTCGGCGCATCAAAGTGGAGCGACGCGGGGAGACAGTCGTTTGTCAGCGCCAGATGCGCCTTCAGCACCCCCACCAGACCCGAGGCCGGCTCCAGGTGCCCGAAATTGGTTTTGGACGAACCGATGAGGAGCGGTTCGGAACGGCGCTGGGCAAGGGTTCTGCCGATGGCCTCCGCCTCAATGGGGTCGCCGACCCGGGTCCCTGTGCCATGGGCTTCCACGAAGGCGAGCCGGTCCGGAGCCACCTCGAACCGCGCGTACACATCCTTAAGAAGCGCGGCCTGTGCGGCCATGGACGGTAACGACAAGCCGCTCGTGCGGCCGTCCGCGTTGGTGCCGGAGCCGACAAAACGCGCGCCGATGGGGTCGCCGTTGGCCCTTGCAACATCCTCAGCGCGCAAGACGAGCGCCACTGCACCTTCAGAGCGAACATAACCGTCCGCCCCGGCGTCGAACGCGCGGCAGAGCCCGTTTTCGGACAGCATTGAGGCTCTTGAAAACCCGATGAACGGCACCGGATGCAGCAGCATCGACACGCCGCCCACGATGGCGGTGTCCACCACGCCGCGCTGAATGTCTTCAATGGCCCTGTGGAGCGCGATCAGGGACGACGAACAGGCCGTGTCGATGACGTAGCTCGGCCCTTTGAGGTCGAACACATAGGAAATGCGGTTCGCAATGATCGACAGCGTGTTCCCAGTCATCGACTGGGGCTCGATCCGCGCGGTATCGAGCTGCGCGTTGGTGCCGTAGTCCAGAGACGACGCGCCCACATAGACGCCGACCATTTCGCCCGCCAGGGAGGACGGAGGGATGCCCGCGTCCTCCAGCGCTTCAACGGCCACCTCCAGCAGCACACGCTGCTGCGTATCCATCACCGTCGCTTCGCGCGGCGAGATCCCAAAATATGACGCATCAAAATCACACGGCCGGTCGAGTTGCCCTGCCGCGAAGGTCACGGCGCGACCGGGCGCTGCCCGGTCGGGATGGTAGTGCTGGGCGGTGCCGAAGCGGTCTTCCTGCAGCGTACTGATCACGCAGCGGCCGGCGGACAGAATATCCCAAAACTCGCCCAGACCGTTGGCGGAAGGAAGCCTGCAGGAAGCACCCACCAGAGCGACCTTCGAAACGGACACGGTCATACGCAAGTTCCTTTTGTCCGACCGACGGGACAGAATTCAAGCGGCCAGCGCCGCACGCCGCCGCCAGTTGCCGGACGCTTTAGCGTGCCGCGTATGGCCGGCGCCGTTAAAGCGAAAGACGCATAGGCGATTGCTTCAACACCTGCAAGAACGGGTCCGGAGTGGTGACCGACAGGCCACGACTTGCTGTCATCAACAACGTCACACCCTGTGCGTGCGTTCGTGCTCAACACGGGAGATCTCCCGGCGCAGGCATAGCCGCGCCATGGCGGGCACATGTAAAGGCGGCCGCCTTCTGGGAAAAATCCAGGAGTGCTGAAAGGTCTTGCGCGTCCATGCTGCGTAACGCCGCGGCGGAAAGGAGATCCTTCGATTGCAGTTGAAAGAGCGCGGCGGCCATGAAGCTGTCACCCGCCCCGACAGGATCCACAACATCACGCGCCACCGCCGGTCGGTGGACGCGGTGCTTCTGTGTGAAGGCGAACGCGCCGCGATCCCCGTCCGTCAGTATGGCAAGTGCTGCGCCGTCTTCGATCCGCTCAAGCATGTATTCTCCGGGATCCCCTTCGCCGATCAGAGCAATGTCCGCGCTACTTGCCTTAATGATGCCTGAATTTGAAGAGACGCGCCGCAGCCGTTCCCGATATGCAGAGGCATCGTTAATGCTGGGTGCGCGGGCGTTGATATCGAGGGACACCAGGGGCGCGCCCCTTGCCGCCGCCTCGATCACGGAGCCTACAGGTTCAACGGCGAGAACTGCCGAGCCCACTTGGAAGCACTCTGTGCCGTCTGGCAGGGGCCCAAGCGGCGTATCCTTCATGACAGCCCCTGGGTCGGCGATGAGGTAGCGCGGCTCCTCGCCCGACATGTCGACCACGGCAACCGGCGTCGGCCTTGCCGAGCGCACCACCCATGTGCAGTCCACGCCAGCGCGGTTAAGCGCTGCCATCAAGTTATTCCCGAGCGTATCGTTGGAGAGCTCCCACAGATAACCGACCCGCCCACCAAGGCGGGCAATGCCAAGCGCGACCGTGTAAAGCGAGCCGCCGGGGACTGGCTTGTAAACCGCATCTTCTCCGTCCCCCTGCGGAATCAAGTCCACCATCGCTTCGCCGCAGGTTACAATCACCTTGCGCGCCAATCCTTGTTCCGCCGAGCCGCTGCAGCGCAGCATCGTGTTGATCTTCCCACTGTGCCGCCCCACGATCCTTGCGCAGAGCGACCCTTACCGGCCGATAGCGACTGGCGCCGATGCACGCAATTTTCAACGATTTTCTGCAAAGGCTCGACCCCAAGCCAGTCCGCCTCTGGTCACTGATCGCGACCTTTTACGGCGACAGCATATTGCCCCGGGGCGGCGAGGTATGGCTTGGCACAACCACCAAGCTGTGCGCGCTGGTGGGGATAGAAGCGGGCGCGGTGCGCGCGGCGATGAGCCGTCTGGCGCGAGATGGTTTTTTGACGCGCCGCCGTGTGGGCCGCACCAGCCACTACGCGCTCTCGCAGAGCGCGCGCGCACGCTCAGAACACGCCGCCGGCCTGATCTACAGGCGAACCTCCCTCCAGCACGCCGCGGGGTGGAGCCTTGCAGTCTTGCAAAACCCAACGCCGGAGAGCCGGTCGCGGCTTGATGATCTTGGCTATCGACCCGCAGCGGGCGCCCTCTTCGCCCGCCCGAGCGACGGACAAGGCGATATCCGCCATCCTCTCACGGACGATGCCATCTTTCTCATGGCGCGGGGCGACGACAAGGCGTTGGCGTGCCTCGTCTACCCCATCGAAGCCATTGCGCGGCAATACCTCGCGTTTGTCGACGCGTTGCCGGTCCTCTCAAGCCATGCGTCAACCGCGGATCCAGACACGTCCATCGTGATGCGGCTGGCGTTGGTGCATGCATTCCGCCGTGTTGCACTCCGCGACCCTCACCTTAACGCCAACGCGCTTCCAAAAGACTGGCCGGCGGATGCTGCACATGCGGCATTCTTCGACACCTATTGCGCACTTCGCCCCATGGCAGACGCGTGGCTGCAGGAGCACGCCGTCAACGCGCGCGGCCCCCTTCCAGCGCCCCCCGCTGAGACGCGATTCGCAGCTTGAAAGTGTTATCATGTGACAGGAATCCGCTTGACGCAGGGCGCGCTGTCACACATTTATCTTACAAGAGTTTGGACCTGGGCGGAGGTCGACGAGCATGTACACGCAAGCGCTCAACGTGAGCGACTCCGGCGCGGATGACGGCGATCCGCGGGACGCCCGCTTTATGGAGCGTGTCGCGCGCGAAGAGCGGATCGAGCCTAACGACTATATGCCCGAGGGCTACCGCAAGACGCTTGTGCGGCAGATCGCCCAGCACGCACACTCTGAAATCATCGGCATGCAGCCAGAGGGCAACTGGATCACCCGCGCGCCCACCCTCCGGCGCAAAGCGGCTCTCCTGGCAAAGGTGCAGGACGAGGGCGGCCATGGTCTTTACCTTTATTCAGCCGCAGAAACGCTGGGGAAGTCCCGCGAAGAGATGATGGACGAGCTGGCGAACGGGAAAGCGAAATACTCCTCAATTTTCAACTATCCGACGCTGACCTGGGCTGACATTGGGATGATCGGCTGGCTGGTGGATGGCGCTGCGATCATGAATCAGATCCCGCTCTGCCGCTGCTCCTATGGGCCTTACGCCCGCGCCATGATCCGCATCTGTAAGGAAGAGAGCTTCCACCAGCGCCAGGGCTACGAGCAGATCATGACGCTCGCGTCCGGCACGCCCGAGCAAAAAGCGATGGCGCAGGATTCTCTCGACCGTTGGTGGTGGCCGTCCATCATGATGTTCGGCCCGCCGGACGCCGCTTCGGTCCACTCCGCCAAGTCCATGGCGTGGAAAATCAAGCGCTTTACCAACGATGAACTGCGCCAGAAATTCATCGATGCAACCGTGCAGCAGGCTCACCGCATCGGCCTTGAGATCCCCGACCCCGACCTCCGGTTTAACGAGGAGACCGGCCATTGGGAGATCGGCGAGATCGACTGGGACGAGTTCAATCGCGTCCTGGCGGGCGGCGGCCCCTGCAACGCTGACCGTGTGGCCGCCCGCAAAGCTGCGCAGGACGAGGGCGCCTGGGTGCGCGAAGCGGCCCTTGCCCACGCCCGCAAACAGGCCGATCGCGCGGCGTCCGACCAAGCGCTCGCAGCGTGAGGGATGGGCATGGCAACCCTTCGCGCCATGCCTGTGCTGGAGGTCGCCGAGATCGCACGGAGCGGAGCGTTCTATAGCAGGCTCGGCTTTGACGGGCACGGCGCTTGGGGCGACCCGCCGGGGTTTCTCATTGTCCAGAGGGGCGATGTCACAATCGGCCTCACGGTGCCCCAATCCACCAAGCCGGTGCGCAACGAATGGTGGGCTGCATACGTTTACGTCAGCGACGCGCCTGCCCTTCACGCAGAATTTGCTCGGGAAGGCCTCGCGCCCACGACGCCTCAACCGCGCGAGTATGGCTTGATCGATTTTGATGTCATCGACCCCGACGGGCATCGTATCTCCTTTGGATCCGACCTGTCGTCAGGGCCCCATGGTCCAGGCCTCGGCCCGGAACGCGGCAGGGGTTGAGGAGACGGCGCCATGACCCTTACCCGCACAATGACCACCGTGTTGACCGCTGACGTTCAGGGGACGAGCGCATTTTACCGGTCGCTGCTCGGCCTTAAGGAGCACTTTTCCAGCGACTGGTTTGTGGTCCTCACGCACGACGCCGTCCCCGGGCTCGAGTTTGGGATCTTGGCAGCCGACAGCGATGTGGCACCGAACAAGCTTGCCCGGGCGCCGGGCGGTTTGATGATGACGTTCGTAGTGGCCGACGTGGACGCCACGCACGAAACAGCCGAAGGCATGGGCGCGGACATCGTGGAGCCGCCCCGCGACCTCTTTTACGGTCAGCGCCGGATGCTGGTTCGCGACCCCAACGGCGTGCTGATTGATCTCAGCAGCCCCACCGCACCTGCCCCGTCATGACCGTCCCGTCGCATAAGCCCGGGTCGCACGTGGCGCAGATCAACATCGCCCATCCGCTTTTCGCTCTCGATGATCCGCGCATGGCCGACTTCATGGACGGGCTGGACCGCATCAACGCCCTCGCCGAGCGATCAGACGGTTTTGTCTGGCGGCTGAAGGGCGAGGGTAACGACGCTACGGACCTCAGGTTCGGCTTCGAGCAGGACGCCATCGTGAACATGTCCCTCTGGCGCGATATCGACGCTCTGCAGCGCTTTGTCTGGACCACGGTCCATCGCCGTTTCTTCGACAGGAAGCCGGAATGGTTCCGTATGGAGCCCGGCCAGCGCAATTTTGTCATGTGGTTCGTGCCCGAAGGGCAACGCCCGACCCTGGAGGAGGCGGCCGAGCGCCTGGCGCGGCTGCGCGCGTACGGGTCGTCGAAGTCAGCATTCGGGTGGGAGTTCGTGGAAACCAAGCGCTGGCTCGGCCGCGTGGAGGCGGCTGACGCAACGACCCGGGAGTCGGCAGCATGAGCCTGACACCGCTGTGGGAAGTCTTCATCAGAACGCGCAATGGTATGGCGCACCGGCACGTGGGCTCGGTGCACGCTGCGGACCCTGCCCTCGCCCTACAGGCGGCGCGGGACGTCTACACCCGCCGCGGCGAAGGCCTTTCCATTTGGGTTGTGCCGTCAAAGGCGATCACGGCGTCCGACCCGGCCGACAAGGACGAGTTCTTCGAGCCGACGGCCAGCAAGGCCTACCGCCACCCCAGCTTCTACGACATCCCCGACGACATCGAGAACATGTGAGCCGGCGATGACCACACTCACCCTCACCCACCTTCCTGCGCACCTTGCCTACCTTTTGCGCCTCGCCGACGACCAGTTGATCCTGGGCCACCGCCTGTCTGAATGGACGGGCAAGGCGCCCATGCTGGAGGAGGATATTGCCCTCGCCAACATCGGGCTCGACCATATCGGAACCGCCCGCGCCCTCTACGAACGCGCAGCGGTGGTGCATGGC
>JBCDFB010000041.1:0-12667 GCA_039178655.1 Pseudomonadota bacterium
ACCTGGTCAGGCTCTGATGGAGCGATCTCTTTTTGGCCGCTCACGTTCAGCTCCCCCTGATCGCTGCAGTACCCGTCAGGCGTGGTCTGCGCGCTTTGCACAAGGCCACCTTGTGCCGGACGCTAAACAATCACCCACGCTGCAGAAACCCCTCAGCGCGGGCGGTAGCCGAGCATCGCCATCAAAGCATCGACCATGCCCTTTTGGATGCGCGAGCCGTGGACCGCCTCGATGTTGAAGTACGGGCGGCCGTCATTCAGCGCCACGTAGTTGGACATGGAGCAGTCGTTGTTGCGCGGCGTCACGTGCTCGTAAACCACGTTGAGGCCCGCGCGCAGCAGCCGGTCGCGCCAGGTCTGCCCCTCGCGGCTTGAGGCAATGGGCTGCTTCCCGGCGATGAACACGAGATGGTCGGGATCGGAAAACCGGCCGCGGGCGCGAAATCCGGTGTTCTTGGCGCTGCGCATGTTCACGCTCACCCCGCCGCCGCGGGTGTTGTTGTGAATGCTGAGCACGTGGCGCTGGCCCCGGAACTGACCCATCACGAAACGGGTGTAGTTGGTGGATGGGCCGCGCATCCCGCAACGCGCCGCCGCCGACCGGTCCCGCGCAAAGTGCCGGTTGCCGTCGATCCCGCGATACTGCCGCCGCTCGTTGCCATCCACGGCAACCAGCCTGCCCCCGTAGCGGGCAACGGCGTAGATCGCAGCGTCAAACGCCTGGGTCTCATCGTCGTGCGGCATGTACCACACCGGACCGCGCGCCCGGGAGGAGACTATCGTGAAGCGCCACGTCAGGCCGCCGTCTGTCACGCTGTCCTGGGTCACGCACAGCCGCGCGTTGGAAATTGCTGCGCTATTGCGCCGCACATCCTGATCGCTGGAGGCTGACGGATCCATGCAGTTGCCGCCGCGCCTCCCGCCGCCGCGCAGCCGGTCGAAAATGCCCAACTGCGCCACGTCCGTCCCCGCAGCCTCCTGCGCCGAAGCCGGCGCGGCAAGCCCGCCCGCCTGCCCCGCGACAACCATGGCAAGCACCATCATGGCGGTCGTCACGCAGGGCAAAGGATTACGAGATTGCATCAAGGACACGGCCTCTTGTCGCTTCAGAACGCGTGCGTTGTGGCCGATGGTCGGACCCAACGCCGCGGCTCAACATAGGATCGGATGCCCGTAACCGCACCGTTCCGCCAAGGTTTTTGGGCAGCGGATCGAGAAGCTGGGCATTTGCCGTCACCTGACCGGGAGCAACGCCCGTCCTACTTCTGAGCGCTGAAGGGAGTGTGCCCGTGAGCGAGAACGATCTTGAAGCCCGCCGCGCCCGCCTGCGCGAGACCCTTGGCGCGCACGAGGCGGAGGCGGCAAAGCAAGAACAGGCAGCAAGCCAAAGCTCCATGGCCGGCTATGCGGCCGCTTTCCGCATGTCCACGGATTTGATTGCAGGCGTTGCCGTCGGCGCACTTCGCGGATTCGGCTTTGATTGGCTGTTGGGCACGTCGCCCTGGCTGCTCATCCTTTTTCTGCTTCTGGGTTTTGCAGCGGGGGTCCTCAACGTTCTGCGCAGCGCGGGCTTGATTCAACAGCCACAAGGCGGCAAGAGACCGCCGGTGGACAAGGGTGATCGGCGCGCCAACTGAGGTCGCGACCCGCATTCCCATCCGCGCAGAGCGCCCAGACAGAGGAAGTTGTCCGAAACGCTATGGCGACGACAGAAGGCGGCGGCCTCGACCCGGTCAAGCAATTTGAGGTGAAGGCGCTCCTGCCCATCGAAGTGGGCGGGGTGGATTTGTCGTTCACCAACGTGTCGCTCTTCATGGTGGTCACCATCGCGTGCGTCATGGCGCTGATGCTGCTGCCCACCTCTCGGCGCGCACTCGTGCCCTCGCGATGGCAAAATGTTGCCGAAATGTGCTACGAATTCGCAGGAAACATGCTGCGCTCATCCGCCGGCACCGGCGGCATGCGCTTCTTTCCGCTCGTCTTCACGCTCTTCATGTTCATTCTGATCGCGAACCTTTTGGGCATGTTCCCGTATTTCTACACGGTGACGAGCCAGCTCATCGTGACCTTCTTCCTCGCGATGGTCGTGATCCTCACCGTGATCATTGCGGGGATCAGGTCCCATGGCCTCGGCTGGTTCAAGGTGTTCGTGCCCTCAGGCGTGCCGGGCTACATTGTGCCGCTGGTCTCCACCATTGAGGTGATCTCGTTTCTGTCGCGCCCGGTGAGCCTTTCGGTGCGCCTCTTCGCCAATATGCTGGCGGGCCACATCATGCTGAAGGTGTTTGCCGCCTTTGTGGTGTCGCTCGGGGCGCTCGGCACGGTAGGCATCGTGGGCGCAGTGCTCCCCCTTGGCATGACGGTTGCCATCACGGCGCTGGAGTTTCTGGTTGCGTGCCTGCAGGCTTACGTCTTTGCAGTGCTGACCTGCATCTACCTCAATGATGCGGTTCACCCTCATCACTGATCCAACCCGCGCCGGTCGGCGCATCATCTGAACGAAAAGGAACTTTCCGATGGAAGCGGAAGCTGCCCGTTATCTTGGCGCCGGCCTCGCGTGCTTTGGCCTTGCGGGGACCGCCATGGGCCTCGGCAACATGTTCGCAAGCTACCTGTCGGGCGCCCTGCGCAATCCGTCGGCGGCTGACGGCCAGTTCGGCCGCCTCATCTTCGGCTTTGCGGTGACGGAAGCGCTCGGCATCTTCTCGCTGCTCATCGCGCTGCTTCTCCTCTTCGCCGTTTGAGGTCAGCACGGTGATGTCGACGGCCTTCGCACAGGACACGGACGGCGCCGCCGCCGACCCGGATCGACCGCGGGTCGAGGTGCCTATTCCAGATTCTCCTGCAGAGGTGAATGTGCCCATTTCTGCACCGGAAGAGAGCCTGTTCCCGCCGTTCGACTTCGCCGCGTTCCCCTCCCACCTCTTCTGGCTCATCCTCACCTTCGGCCTGCTCTACTTCGTGATGAACAGGCTGATCGTTCCGCAGGTGGGCGGTATCATCGAGGACCGGCGCGACCGCATCGCGTCAGACCTTGGCGAAGCGTCCCGCCTGTCGCGCGAGACGGACGAGGTGATCGCCATGTACGAGCGAGAACTCGCCGAGGCGCGGCAGAAGGCGTACGCCATCGCCCAACAGCGTCGCGACGAGATCAAATCGGAGCAGGAGCGCCAGCAGGCGGAAACCGAAGAGGCGCTCAACACCCGCATTGTCGAGGCTGAAAAGCAGATCGCGGCACGGCGGGACGCGGCGCTTGCCGATGTGGACGCCATCGCCGCCGAAGCGGTTTCTGCCATTGTGGAGCAGGTGGCCGGCATCACACTCAGCGAGGCGGAAGCCTCCGGCGCGGTGAAACGCAAGGAGGAAGCTGGTGCTTGAATCTGACTCCTTCTGGGCCCTTGTCGGCCTCATTCTGTTCTTCGTGGTGGTGTTTGCGGTGGGGGCGCCCAAGCGCGTCATCGCCACGCTCGACAAGCGCACCGATCGCATCAAGACCGAGCTGGCGGAGGCCAAGAAAGCCCGCGAGGAGGCGCAGGCGTTGCTTGCTGAGTATCAGCGCAAGCGCCGCGATGCGGAGGCCGAAGCGGCCCACATTTTGGAAGAGGCACGCAACGAAGCCCGCCGTCTTTCCGAGGAGGCGGACGCCAAGCTGCGCGATATGGTGGACCGGCGCACACGCGCTGCAGAGCTGAAAATCTCTCAGGCCGAAGCGCAGGCCATCGCGGAGGTGCGCTCCCGCGCCGCAAACCTTGCCGTCGCCGCCGCGTCTGACGTCCTCTCCGACAAGCTGAAGGGCGAGCCGGGCGCTGAAATGGTCGAACGCTCCATCAGCACGGTGCGTGAGCGCCTCCACTAGGCGAGATAAGACCGCACGGCTTGGCCTGACACGCTCCGCGAAGCACGCTGGCATCGAGCCGCGCGCACCCTCGCAGGCAGGGTCGGCCTGCCGGCTTATCTGATGGGTTGATGGACGGTGACGAGCTTCGTGCCGTCCGGAAATGTCGCTTCCACCTGAACGTCGTGGATCATCTCCGCAACGCCTTCCATCACAGCATCCCGCGGCACCACGTGGGCGCCTGCCTCCATAAGGTCGGATACCGAGCGCCCATCCCGCGCGCCCTCCATCACAAAGTCGGAAATCAGCGCAATGGCTTCGGGATAGTTGAGCTTCACTCCGCGTTCGCGCCGCCGCCGCGCCACATCCGCCGCCACCGAGATGAGCAGTTTGTCCTTTTCTCGCGGGGAAAGGTTCATGGCGCTCCGTCCGTCATAGTTGCCAGGCGCGGGGCGGCGGCGCCCCAGTCAACGCGCTGGTGACGCGCGCAGCGCTATCCTGAAGCGCACTGTGCGCAGGCGCAAGCAGCCGAACCACCAACAGCCCACCCACAAGGCTCGCCCCCGACGGCGCCGCGATGAGCCCGCGCACACGGTCAAGCGCGTCAGCCATCCTGCCCTTGTGAGGCGTATGGTGGAGCACAATCGCGAAAGCGCGCATCCCGCCCAATACTGCCGGCGCCGACGCACGGGAAAGCCCTTCCGCCCCCAGCTGCATGGCATCCACAAAGGCAAGCGCGCCGCCAAGGAACACCTCGGTCCTGTCGCTCACCTCAACCTTTGAGACGGTCTCCCCCATGGCAGCGCGGCCAAGCACAAAACCCTCGCAAAACGTGAGCTCTGCGCCCGCTGCCACCTCAAGCCGCGTGGTGCGCACCAAACGCGCCTCATCGAACAAGATCGTGGGCTGTGGCAAATGGCAAAGCGCGGCGCACGCTGCGACGCGAAGCTCCTGGCGGACCACGGCCGGCCCGCCTTCGGAGCGGTAAACCCGCTCGCTCGCCTGGGTGGATGTGACCAGCGTGTGGTCCCGCACCTCAGCACTCAGCGAGAACGCGTCACCCCCTGCAAGACCGCCAGCAGTGTTGAGGATCATTGCCTCGATGCAGCCCGGCCTCGCCAGGGGGAAGCGGAGCTTTGCAGCCCCCTCGTGCCGTGCACGCTCAAGGCGCGGCCGGGCCCCATCTGCGCCAACGACAAGGTCAATGGCACCGTCCGCCCGCTGGTAACGCGGGGCGCTGCCCCGATGCGCCTTTGATGCGGCAAGCCAGCCGACGCGCGGCAGCGTCAAACGCGATCGTCCATGCCCAGGAACCTGCGTCCCACCGGCCGCGCACGCGGGTCTAACTGCTGGGGTTGATCGCCGAACCAATCGCTTTGCCCGCCGCGCAAAAAGTGGTTGGGGAAGCCCAGAGACGGTGCGCTTGCCGCCTCCAGCGTCGCCATCACTTCAGCCGGCACCTCCAGCGACACCGCCTGCAAGTTGTCCACGATGTGCTTGTGCGACCGGGCGCCGATGATGGGGATGTGCATGTCCCCCTTCGCCCGCAGCCAGGCAAGGGCAAGGCGCGCGGGCGTTGTCCCCATCTGGTCCGCACACTCAATCAGCGTGGCAACCAGCGTGTTCGTCTGGTCAGACTTATACTTGTCGAAGTTGCGCGCCACCGCCGAGGTCGCCACCCGGCCCTGGTAATTCTCCTCAGGGTCCGGCCGTACAATCTTGCCGGACAGCGCGCCCCCGCCGAGCGGCGACCAGTCGAGCACCGACAGCCCCAATGACTCCGCCATCGGGATCAACTCCCGCTCAGCCTCCCGCTGGGCAAGGTTGTATTCAATCTGGATGCACGCCGGCCGGGTCAGCCCCCTCACTTCCGCATAAAGGTCTGCCCGGGCCACAAGCCATGCGGGAAAATCTGAAAGCCCCACATAAAGGACCTTGCCTGCACGCACCGCATCGCCCAGCGCGGTAATGGTCTCCTCAATGGGCGTGAACCCGTCGTACATGTGCGTGTAATAAAGGTCGATGTAGTCGGTCCCCAGCCGGGAAAGGCTGTCATCCAGCGCCCGCATCAAGCTTTTGCGCTGGTTCCCACCGCCGTTCGGATCGCTCCTATCTTGGGAGATCGTGTACTTCGTCGCGATGACGAAGCGGTCACGCTGCCCGGCAACGAACTTGCCCACCATCTTCTCCGACGTGCCGCCGGTATAGGCGTTGGCCGTGTCGATGAAGTTGCCGCCCGCGTCCACGTACGCGTTGAACATCCTGCGGCTTTCGTCCTCGTCCGCGCCCCAGCCAAGCTCGGTGCCAAAGGTCATGGCCCCCAGCGCAAACTCTGACACGCGAAGGCCCGTGGAGCCCAAAAATGTCGTCTTCATGCTGCGGGGGCCTCCACACTGAACCGTTCGCGCGTCCCATCCCGGGCGGAGAAGGACGCAATACCCCCGCCCCGCTCCGCCAGAATGCGCCGTGCGGCCTCAACCGCCTCTTCGCGGGTGTCAAAAACATCGCTTGAAAGGCCGGCCTCCGGGTCGTTCACAACGAACCCCTCAAAAACCTCGACCACATCAAGCCGGTTGTCCGTCGCGTCTTTGGCCTTCATGGCCCGGCGGATGTCAGGCGGCGTCGCCTCCAGCGCCAGCGCGGCAACCGCTTCATCCAGCGGCAGGGTCTGCGTCTCACGGCTGCCAAGGCGGCGCATGTTGACGGTGCGGTCCTCCGCCTCCCGCGCGCCCACCACCAAAATCACGGGGACCTTCGCCGCGGAATGCTCGCGGACCTTATAGTTGATCTTCTCGTTGCGCAGATCCGCCTCCGCCACGAGCCCGGCCGCCTTCAGCTCTGCCGTCACCTGCCGCGCGTAGTCGTCCACCTCCGAGACGATGGTCGCCACCGCAACGGGCATGGGCGAAAGCCACAGCGGCAAATGGCCGGCATAGTTCTCGATGAGGATGCCCAGGAAGCGCTCCAGCGAGCCGAACAGGGCCCTGTGCAGCATCACCGGCACACGCTTTTCGCCCTCCGGTGAGATGTAGAAGGCACCGAGGCGGCCCGGCATGTTGAAGTCCACCTGAAGCGTGCCGCACTGCCAGTCCCGCCCGATGGCGTCCTTCAAAACGTACTCAAGCTTCGGCCCGTAAAAGGCGCCTTCGCCCGAGTTCAGCGTCCATGGGCGCCCGGTGCTTTCCAGAACCTCGCGCAGCGCCGCCTCCGAGCGGTCCCAAACCTCGTCGGACCCCACCCGCTGCTCAGGCCGGTCGGAAAACTTGATCGCCACATCGTCGAAGCCGAAGTCGGAATAGATCGACAAGATCAGATCGTTCACCTTCAAGCATTCGCTGGCGAGCTGGTCTTCGGTACAAAAAATGTGCGCATCGTCCTGCGTGAAGGCGCGCACGCGCATCAACCCGTGCAGCGCGCCGGACGGCTCATATCGGTGCACCTTGCCGAACTCGGCCAGCTTTGTCGGCAGGTCCCGGTAAGACCGCAGCCCGTACTTGAAGACTTGGATATGGCCAGGGCAGTTCATGGGCTTGATGGCAAAGCACCGTTCGTCCTTGGGCTCGGCAAGGTACATCGCCTCGCGGAATTTCTCCGCGTGGCCCGACGCCTCCCAAAGCGCAATGTCCATCATTTCCGGGGTGTTGATTTCTTCATACCCCGCCTGCTCCTGCCGGCGGCGCATGTATTCGATCAACGTCTGAAACTGGCGCCAACCCTTGGTGTGCCAAAAGACGGAACCGGGCGCCTCCTCCTGAAAATGGAAGAGGTCCATCTCCCGGCCGAGCCGCCTGTGGTCGCGCTTCTCCGCCTCCTCCAGCATCGTGAGGTGGGCGGAAAGCGCCTTCTTGTCCGCCCACGCCGTGCCGTAGATGCGGCTCAGGGTCTCTCTGTCGGAGTCCCCCCGCCAGTAGGACCCGGCAACCTTCATCAGCTTGAAAGCGTCGCCGATATTGCCGGTGGAGACCATATGCGGCCCGCGGCAAAGATCGAACCAATCGCCCTGCCGGTAGATCGTCAGATCCTGGCCGTCGGGAATCGCGTCAACCAGCTCGACTTTGAACTTTTCGCCCATTTGCTTGAAGGTTTCGTGCGCCCTCTCGCGCGACCAAACCTCTTTGGTGAACGGTTTGTTCGCAGCGATGATCTCACGCATCTTCGCCTCGATGACGGGCAGATCATCCGTGGTGAAGGGCGTTTCGCGATAAAAATCGTAGTAGAAGCCGTCCTTGATCACCGGGCCGATGGTCACCTGCGTGCCCGGGAACAGCGCCTGCACCGCCTCCGCCATCACGTGCGCGGCATCGTGGCGGATGAGCTCCAGCGCCGCATCGTCGGTCCGCGTCACGATGGTGATCTCGGCGTCCCTTGAGATGGGGTCGGAAAGGTCGGCAAGCACACCGTCAACCGTCATGGCGACGGCCTTCTTGCCGAGCGATTTGGAGATTGAAGCGGCAATCTCTGCGCCGGTCACGCCGGGCGTGAACTCGCGAACGTTGCCGTCGGGAAAGGTGATTTTGATCATTTGCGTCTCTGCCCACTCGCTGCCCACAAATGCAGGTAAGCGTGGCGTTGTTACGGCTGCAGCGCGGTCGTTTCAACCGTCAGCCCCATCACGAGCGACGTGACCGGCGCGATCAGGCGTCCAGGCGGTGCTCGGGCGGGATGTGCCGGCCGGTCCAACGGGCAAAGCGCCAGGGCCGGCGCGCTGCCTCGGGCGGCAACTCCGGCACCGGGTCAAAGCCCGACGCGCCCCAGGGGTGGCAGCGGCTGAACCGCGCCGCGGCCAGCCAAAAGCCAACCCAGGCGCCATAGCGCTTGATGGCCTCGTCGGCGTACTGCGAGCAGGTGGGAAGGTAACGGCACTGCCGGCCGAGCAGCGGCGAGAGCGTGACCCGATAGACGAAGATAAGGCCGCGCAGCACGGCCGAGACCGGCCTCATGCCGCTTTGGCGAGCGCAGCCTTGCGCGCCGCATCAACCGTCGCCTCAAATGTCAGAAGGGTCGAAGCATGGCGGGATTTGTGGGGTGCAACCGGGGCAAGCACCGCAAAATCGGCAAAACGGCCGTCCGGCGCAGGCCCGCCCTCTTTCAACATTGCCGTCATGGTGCGGCAGAGGTCGTCCAGCTCTTCCACCGAAGCGCCGACCACGGTCTGCGCCATGATGGAGGATGACGCCTGCCCAAGCGCACAGGCCTTAACCTCGTGCCCAAAGTCGATCACGCGCCCGCCATCCATAACAACATCAACGGTCACCTGCGACCCGCACAGGCGCGATCTTTGGGTCGATGTGCCCTGTGGTGCCTCAAGCCGCCGCAGCCGAGGAATATTGGCCGCGAACTCAAGGATTTTTTCGTTGTAAAGATCGTCCAACATGATCGCCTCGTTCCACGCGAATGATAGTGCGGCGCGCACGCACGTTAAAGTCGGACCTGCCCCATGCCCTTTGCCGCAGCCTCCTCCAATGCCAAACAGCAGGAAGCGGGAACCACGTTCCGCCCGAAATTTGATGCCAACGGTCTCATTACCGCCGTTGCGGTGGATGCCGGCGATGGCACGCTTTTGATGCTCGCCCACATGAATGCGCAAGCGCTGGCCGAAACGCTGCGCACCGGCGAAGTTCACTACTACAGCCGCTCCCGCAAGGCGCTCTGGCGCAAGGGCGAGACCTCAGGCCAGATCCAAAAAGTCCAAGACATGCGCGTCGATTGCGACCAGGACGCCATCATCCTTTCCGTGCTCGTCGGCGGCGACAGGGGCGCTTGCCACACCGGCGCACGGAGCTGCTTCTACCGCCGCCTCACGCGCGATGGCGCACTGGAGCGGGTCGCCGATTAGGCGCAAAAGCACTCACGTGGACATGATGTAGGCGCGCATCTCCTCCCGCTCCCGGTCGGCGTTGGCAATCCGCTGCTTGACGACATCGCCGATGGAGACGAGCCCCACAACGACGCCTTCGTCCACCACCGGCATATGGCGGAAGCGCGATTTCGTCATGCGCTCCATCACCTGCTCGATGAGATCGTCGAGACCACATGTCTCAACGTTGTGGGTCATCACCCTCGACGCGCTGTGGCTGAGCGCGTCAGCGCCCTGTGCCGCCAGAACGCGCACAATGTCCCGCTCAGACAAAATGCCCGCCAGACGCGGGCCATCCATGACAAGCACAGCGCCGACGCGCTTGCCGGTGAGTTCCCGGGCAACATCCCCGATGGTCACGTTCGGCGGCACGGAAAAAACCGATCCGCCTTTCTCTTTTAAGATCTCGCGAACTGACATGACGCCTCCCTCGCTCTTTTTGTGTCGTTGTGACGACACTGTAGCGCGAAAGTGGCAAAATTGTCAGATCGTTAGCGGACCGGGTCGAACAGACGGAACGCGAGAAGACCCACCAGGAAGCCGCCAATGTGCGCCTCCCAGGCAATGGTTGCCCCCGCGCCGACGTTGCCGCCGAGGCCCACCAAGAGGTTTATGGCGAACCAAATCATGATGAACGCCAGCGCCTTCCGGTTGCGAAAAACGTCGATCAACGAGCCGGCCGGTCGGCGATAACGCGCATCGTCAGGCGCGTGGCGGAACATGAGCGGCCCTGCATCGTCGAACACGAACCGCGCCGCAGCCGCCATTTGTCCCGCAATGGCTGCGGACGCGCCCACCACGGGGATTGTCTCACCGGGGTGCATGGCAAGGTGCACCGCGGCCCCGCCCGCAGCCGCAGCGGCTGAGAACAGCCAAAAGCGCAGCGCGCCGAAACGCCGGGCCACCGCCGAGCCGAAGGCGAGCAGCCAAATGGCGTTGGTGATGATGTGCATCAACGAGCCGTGGAGTAGCGCGTAGGTCACAAAGGTCCACACGCCGGCGTAAATGCCGCCGGGGAGCATGGCCCACTCCATCGTGTAGCGGGCCGGGATAAACGCGAACCACGCCAACACCTCAAGGTCGCGGTAGTAGCCGAGCTGGGACCGCACCGCGTGCACCACCGCAAGCAGCGCAACCATCACGATCACTGATGTGGGCATCGTGAAGATCGGCTCGCGTTTCAGCTTAGGCGGCCCCTGGTCGGGCGGGCCACCGCCAAACGGGCCACCGCCCCGCGGGTCCCGGCCATAGGGTCCCCGCCCACTCGGCCTCTCCCGGCCGCCACCCTCCTGCGGCGCGGGCCCGCGCGGGCGGGTCCACACGCTGGGCTTGTCCTCGCGCCGGGGGATGGTCGGAATGTGGCTCATGGGCGCGCTACACCATCACACCGGGACACAGCCCGCCGCATACCGCGCCGAATTCGTGACATAGGACTTCGCGGCCGCGCCCAGCTGGGCAACGTCCTGATCGCTCAGAGTGCGCGCGATTTTGCCGGGCACGCCAAGCACTAAACTGCGCGGCGGGATGGACTTGCCCTCACCGACGAGAGCCCCGGCCCCCACGAGGCTGTGCGCACCAATCACTGCATGGTTCAGCACCGTCGCCCCCATCCCCACCAACGCCCCCTCTCCTATCCGGCACCCGTGCAAGATGGCGTTGTGGCCCACCGTCACGCCCGCCTCTACGGTGAGGGGGGCGCCCATATCCGTGTGGCAGACAGTGCCGTCCTGGATATTGCTGCCCTCACCCACCTCGATCCATTCATTGTCGCCGCGCAGAACTGCGTTCCACCACACCGACGCGCCGGCCAGCAGTCGCACCCTGCCGATGATCACGGCCGTGGGTGCCACAAAGGCATCCGGCGCAATCTCCGGCGCCTGCCCGTCCAACGCATAAAGCGGCAACGTCAGACCCCTTCCAGGTCCACCTCAAGAATGGCCATCGAGAAGTTCCATGACAGCTCCCCTTCGTCCTCGTCGCGGTAGAGGACGCCGATGAACTCCTCGCCCAGGTAAACTTCGGCCGAGTCGTCCTTACGCGGGCGGGCGCGAACCGACAGCGTGTCGTTGCCGAATGTGCGCCGCATATAAGCCTGCAGCTTGGCAATCTCGTCCTGTTTCACGACCTCTCCTTAAAGGTGATGCGATGGGGCTGCGCGCGAGTCTTGTGCACTGGTTCAACGGGCGTGCGCGGCAGCGTCGCACCGTCTGAGCGTTGGCACACGACGCTGCCTTATGGGGCGCCGCCGATCAACACCCCAAGGCCGGTATGCTCAGCCCGGTCCCAGATCGGCGAGGATCTGGTCCATGTTGCGCGACGGTTCTGGACACCCCGCCTCGCCCACCACCTTGGCAGGCACACCGGCGACCGTCACACACGGCGGAACCTGGCGCAAAACCACTGAGCCCGCGGCAACGCGCGAACAGGACCCGATTTCAAAATTGCCGAGCACTTTCGCGCCCGCGCCGATTAACACCCCATTGCCGATGGTGGGATGCCGGATGCCATCGTCCTTCCCGGTGCCGCCGAGTGTCACGCCCTGCAGCATGGACACATGGTCCCCAATGCGCGCTGTCTGGCCGATCACCACGCCCGTGCCGTGGTCCACGAAGATGCCGCGGCCCATGGTCACGGCAGGGTGTATGTCCACCTGAAGCGCCGCTGACACCCGGCTTTGCAGCATGAGCGCAAAGTCTCTCCGGCCCCGCTCCCAGAGAGAATGGGCGATCCGATGGGCCACGATGGAGTGGAAACCCTTGAAGTAGAGGAGCGGCTCGATCAGCCGCACGCACGCCGGGTCCCTGTCGTAGACGGCAACCATATCCACCCGGAACACGTCTGAAAGTTCAGGGTGCTCGCCTACGGCATCGAAGAAGGCGTTGCGAATGTGCGTTGCCGGAAGCACCGGGTCGGTCAGCCGGCTCGACACCCTCTCCGCAATGGCATGTTCAAGGCTCGGCTGGTCGAGGACCGTGG
>JBCDFB010000042.1:0-12584 GCA_039178655.1 Pseudomonadota bacterium
GCTTCGTTCGGTCGCCTACACCAAGATCACCGCATTTGTGGTGGAAACCGCAGGCGCATTCGACACCGATGCCGAACTCACCCTGTTCGTACCGGGCCTGTCGCCCATCACCATCCGCCTCGACGCCGAAACCCCCATCGCAGACGTGCAGCGGGTGCTTGCCGTCATGACGTTGTCCTCGGAGGACGGTTAGAAGGAGATAAGGTGCCGGACGGCCGCGCCTGTCTGCAGAAGATCGAACGCCTCGTTGATCTCATCTAGCGGGCTCGTGCCGGTCATCAGCTTGTCAACCGGCAGCCGGCCCGCCTCAAAAAGCGCAATCATCCTGGCGATATCCCGTGCTGGGACGCCGCCGCCGAGGTAGGAGCCGCGCAGCGTCCTCTCCTCGGCAACCAGCTTGACCGGCGACAGCGCGAACCGCGCATCGGGGTGGGCAAGCCCGGCGGACACAGTGCGCCCGCCCCGCCGGGTGATGTCGAACGCGGTTTCCAGCGCCGCAGCCACCCCCGCGGTCTCCAGCGCAACGTCCACGCCGCCCTGGGTCGCATCGCGCACCAGCATAACAAGCCCCTCCTGGGACGCATCGAAGGCGGATGTGGCGCCGAGGGCCAACGCCGTCTTCAGTTTGGCCGGATCAAGGTCGATGGCAATGACCTCCGCCGCCCCAGACGCCAAGGCACCGAGGACCGCGGCAAGCCCCACACCGCCCAGACCCACCACGGCAACCCGCTCGCCGACAGCAACGTCCGCGGTGTTGCTGATCGCCCCCACGCCGGTCAGCACCGCACAGCCGAACAGCGCCGCAACGTCGAGCGGGAGATGGCGCGGGACCTTCACCAAAGAACGACGGGAAACCACGGCCGCGTCGGCAAATGCGCTCACACCGATGTGGTGGTAGACGGGCCCTTCCGCGCCGTGGATCCGGATCTCCCCGCTCAACAGCGTGCCGCCGGTATTGGCGGCTGCCCCCGGCTCGCAAAGGGCCGGGCGTCCCGACGCACATGGGCCGCAGTGACCGCAAGAGGGCACAAACACCATCACCACGTGGTCACCCGGCCGCAAATCCTCAACGCCGGGGCCGCACCGCTCCACGATGCCAGAAGCCTCATGCCCGAGCGCCATGGGCACAGGCCGCATCCTGTCGCCGTTAATTACCGAAAGGTCGGAGTGGCACAGACCGGCCGCGGCCATCCGCACAAGCACTTCGCCGTGGCCAGGGTCATCCAACCGCACCGTTTCCACCGAGAGCGGAAGCGTCTGCCGGAACGGAGGTTTCACGGGACTGCGATGGAGAATTGCCGCGCGCACAGTGGTCGGCATGGTCTCAGCCGATCAGCCGTCTTCGGTGGGCTCGTCCACCATGCTCATAAGGATAGAGCGCAGCGCAAGCAGGAACGCCTCCCGCCCCTCATCGGGCAGCGCATCCATCAGGCGCGCCTCCGCGTCACGCATCAAAGGCCACACTTCGTTGAAGGCGCGCGTGCCGGCTGGCGTGAGCGAGACCACGCGCACCCGCCTGTCGTCTTCCGACTGGCGCCGCACCACAAGCCCGGCATCCACCATACCGTCCAACGTGCGGCTCATGGTGGACTGTTCCATCACCGCGTAGACGGCCAGCGCGTTCACCGTCAGCTCCGGATGAACGGCAAGGACGGCGAGCGCGCGCATCTGCGGGGTCGTTAACCCTTGCGCCCGCAGTTGCTCGGCCATGTGGGCGTTGTAACGCGCCGACACGGTATTGAGGAGATAAGGCACGAACCCGTCCAGCCCGATGACGCGCAAATCGGTCCGGTCGACTTCCGCGGTCTGAGGAATGTCCTGTCGCACCAACTCAGTCACCACAACTATACTTACGCCCCAAGCTTCAGCGCAGCATTATAGCCTGAAATGCCGGAGAGTCCTGGGCCGGGGTGTGTGGATGCGCCGATTTGCAGAACTCCCCGCGCGGCAGTGCGGTAATTGCGTGACTGGGGCAGCGGCCGGAACACAAAAAACTGGTCGAGACCGCACCACCCGGCGTAGGGATCGCCCCCGACAAGATTCACGTTCGCGGCTGCCAGATCGCCCGGCGACAGGCACTTGCGCGTGATCACCGTTTCTTTGAAGCCCGGAACATGCGCTTCGATCATGGCCTCCACGCGGTCAGCGTAGGCCTCCCTCACTGCCTCCGTCCACGCGCCGTCCTCTGGGGTTTCGATCTCCCCTGCGGCATCCCCTTTCAAAGTGCGCGGGCACTCGGGAAGCTGGATCCACAGCACCGCTTTGCCTTCGGGCGCCCGTGAGGGATCGGCCGCGCTCGGCTGGCCGACGCACACGGTGGGGGTCTCGGGCAGCATGCCCCGCTCGGCCTCGTTCGACGCTTTGGAGACCGCATCGATCCCGTCGCAAAGGTGGAGAAGCTGAACGTCCTTCAGCGCCTTGCTCGGCCAATCCACCGGCCGCTCCAGCGCGTAGTGGATCTGCATGTTGCCCTTGCCATACTCGTAGGCGCTGGCCGCATCTTTGGTGGGGCCGGGGATATCCCATTCCCGCAGCAGGCGCCCATAAAGCTGCGTGGGGGTGACCGAGGCAACCACGGAAGGCGCCGGCACGTCCTCCCCATCGGCAAGGCGGACGCCGAAGACATCGCGCCCCTCAGAGCCTTCAATCACCAGGTCCACATCTGCGCCCGTGCGCAGCGCGCCGCGATTGTTTTGTTCGATGATGGCCTTCATGGCCTCTGGAACCGTCGCCGCGCCACCCTTCGCGATGGGGGCGCCGAACGCTTGGAGTGCGTAGGCCATCACCGCCCCCATACCGCCTGAAAAGGGCTGGTCGCCATTAAGGCCCGCATGGAGCGGCCATGGGGCAAAGAGCGCCTGCACCAGCTCAGAGCCGTAGCGGGTGCGCAGCCGCTTGCGGTTGGTGGACAGGGCCTCGCCGATGGCAAGGCGAAACCCGCTCGGCCGCAGCTTGGCAAACTGCGTTGCCAGAAGACGCACCGTCTTGAGTGACACGAGCGGGTTGTTGAAGAGACCGAAGAGGAGCGGCGCACGCCCGTCGATGCTCTCCATTTCGGCAATGTAAGCGTCGCCGTCACCTGGGTTTTCCGCATTGAAGGCTTCGGCGTTCTTCGCGCGGTCCGTCGTGAGCACCAGGCTCTGCCCGTTGCTGCACAGCACGCCGGTGGGCTTGTCGGTGGCAACGAACTCAACACCGTTTTTGCGCAGCAGCGCCCCAAGCCGCGCGTGGGCTGGGCCGGACACGAATAACAGGAACGTCATGGCCTGGGGGTCGTAGGTAAACCCGGGCGCTAGGGTGCCGCTGCGCATGGTTCCGCCGATTACGTCCTCCCGCTCCAGGACCAGAACGCGCTCCTTCTGGGAGAGCATCGCACCGCACACCAACGAATTGATGCCAGAACCGATGATGATGTGGTCGTACTGCGCCAAGAAACGTTCTCCGTCGTAACGCCTGCGCGCCCAGCGAAGGCGGTCTGTGCCGCAAAGCGCAGCACGCGTCGCGCCCGCGCCAAAAGGGCACGGGGCCTGTCAGATGCCCGCACTCAGCGGGCGCAGGAAAAGGCTAGTGCGCCACCAGGGCGAGCGCGCGCACCGGGCTCCCCGTGCCGTGGACGATCTTGAGAGGCGCTGCGATCAAGATCGCGCCCTTCGGCGGCAGCAGATGCAGGTTGGCAAGGCTTGCAAGTCCATACCGGTTCGACTTGTGGAGGAGGTTGTGGGCTGGGAACGGCGGCTCCATGCCGCCCGCCTGCCCGGCGTCGGTGCCGATGCACTCGGTCCCCCAGCCAGCCGCGCCCCGCTCAACAATCAGCTCAACACAGTCCACCGATGGGCCGGGCGAGTGTGGTCCCGTCTCGTCGGCGTTCAAAAACTCCGCCTCAGAGTGATTGCGCTTGTGCCAGTCGGTGCGCATCAGCACCCAGGAGCCTGGCTCGATCTGTCCATGCTCAGCCTCCCAGGCCCGCACGCCGTCCGCGGTCAGCAGAAAATCCGGATCCGCGGCAACGCCGGCCGAGCAGTCGATCACGTTGACCGGTGCGACAATCTTTTGCACCGGCAGCGTGTCTGTGGACCCGTCCGGAAAATCCTTCCCGGTGATCCAGTGGATGGGTGCGTCGAAGTGGGTGCCGGAGTGTTCCCCCAGCTTCAGCCAGTTCCACGCCCAGAAAGGACCGTTGTTGTCGTACTCGGAGATCTTGTGAACCTCGATCTTGGGCGTATCGACGGCGAGCTCGGGCGGCAATTTCAGGAGCGGCGTGTCCGGCCCCAGCGGCCCCGACAGATCGACCACTTGGATCTTGCCCGAAAGCAACGCCTCGCCCAGCGCCTTCAAATCCGACATGCCAGTCCCTTCCTCAGCTTGATTTGATGAAACGCTAAGAACACTCCGCGCGCCTTTGCAACGCTGCGCCTTGCGTCCACCGCCCCTGTGCCGCTTTTACGGGACCGACGCGAGCGGAAGGACGTGGCGATGGGCGAAGACACCTACGACGTTGTGGTGGTGGGCGCGGGACACAACGGCCTTGCCGCAGCAGTGCACCTTGCAAAGCACGGCATGTCCGTTTGCGTCTTGGAGCAGGCGGACCGGATCGGCGGCGCGGCGGTCACCGAAGAGGTGACTTTGCCCGGCTTCAGGCACGACCTTTACGCCATGAACCTGTCGCTGTTCGCCGGGTCGGCCTTCCACGCAGAGTACGGCAACGAGCTTTCCAACTACGGGCTGGAGTTTGTGCCGGCCAAGGACTGCTTTGCCTCCGCGTTCCCCTCCGGCAAGTGGCTTGGCCTCAGCGCAGATGTGGAGACCACCGCAGGGCGCATCGAAGCCTTCAGCGCGGACGACGCGGCGCGGTGGCGGGAAATGTCGGCAGCCTTTGCGGACGACGCACCCTACTATTTCGCGCTTCTCGGCGGGCCGATGGGCGCGCGCAACCTTGCCCGCACCGCCATCAAGACCCTGCGCCGCAAGGGAACGGCCTGGACCATCGACGCAGTAAAACTGCTCCTGTCGAGCCCGCGGGACTTTCTTGATGCGAACTTCTCCTCACCCGAACTCAAGGCCATGCTCGCCCCCTGGGCCATGCACTTGGACTTCCCGCCCGACGCATCAGGCGGCGCCCTGTTTCCCTATCTGGAGGCCATGGCGGACCAGTCGTTCGGGATGGCGCTCGGCAAGGGCGGCGCCGAAGTGGTGCCCCACGCCATGGCCGGCCTCTTCACCCAGGCGGACGGCGTCATCCATACCAGCGCCCCGGTGGCAAGCATTGAGCAGACCGCAGGCCGCGCAACCGGCGTGCGGCTGGAGGACGGCGACCTCATCACTGCACGAGAGGCAGTGTTCGCCTCGGTCACACCGAAAGGCCTCCTCAGCCTCCTGGGCGGGACGACCGGCGCGGCCCGCAAGGACGAAGCGCTGAAAAGCTTCAAGCACGGGCCGGGCACCATGATGATCCACGTGGCTGCCGGCGCCCTGCCCGACTGGACGGCGGGCGAGGAGCTGAAGAAATTCGCCTACGTCCATCTGGCGCCCACCCTCTCGTGCCTCTCAACCACCTACGCCCACGCCATGGAGGGGTTGCTCCCCGCAGAGCCCGCGGTGGTGGTGGGTCAGCCCACGGCGGTGGATCCGTCACGGGCTCCTGAGGGACAGCACGTTTTGTGGATCCAGGTGCGCGTCGTGCCCTCCCATCCGGTCGCCGATGCGCTCGATGAGATCACGCCAGCGCCGTGGGACAAGATCAAGGAGGCAATGGCCGACAGGGTCATGGCCATCATCGAGCGCTATGCGCCCGGCTTTGGCGAGAACGTGCTTGCCCGCACCGTCCACAGTCCCGCCGATCTGGAGGCGGCGAACCCCAACCTGGTGGGCGGATGCTCTCTGGGCGGAAGCCATCACCTGCGGCAGAACTTTCTGTTCCGCCCTGCGGTGGGGATGGCGCAGTACAAGACACCCATTGCCGGACTATGGATGATCGGCTCCTCCACCTGGCCAGGCGCAGGATTGGGTGCCGGCTCAGGCTACATGGCCGCCAAAATGCTTGCGCGAAACTGAAACACCGGGTTTGCGGCCCGCTGCCGCTTCACCCCGCGGCAGGTCTTTATTCATTCACCCAGCACGCTCAGAGTGTCGGGATACGGACCATGACAACGTGCACGGTCAGCATCGGCAACGGTGTGCTCGACCAGATTACTGCCGGCGCGCCGGCCGGCAAGGCCATCATCTTCAGTGGCACGGAGGTCGCGCGCACCTAGGGCGAAACGCCAGCGCCCTGGATCAGGACGACTTTCTTGACTGACCCGTCTGGGGCGAACAGCGCGTCCACATCGCCGCGTTGACAAGGCCCGATTGTTGCATCTTCATATATTTGAATTGTAAACAATCGCGGGCGTTATGAGCCCGCTGCATATGGGATGGAGGCACGATCCATGACCCTCACTCGCCGCGCCCTCCTGTCAGGCGCCCTGGCAGTCGGCCTTGGTTTTGCCGTCGCGACCGCACCCGCACTGCCGGTTGTCGCGCAGGACGATACCCTCACCATTGCCTACAACGTCGCCCTCCCCTCATGGGACCCAACGGTGGGCACGTCCGCGGTGAACCCTACCATCCAGGGCATCTACCGCTCAGTCTTTGACCAGTTCATCGGCCAGAAGCCCGACCTTGAATTTGAGCCGGGCATCCTCACCGAGTGGGGGTGGACGGACGAAAACACCAAGATCCGCATGGTCGTGCGCGACGGTGTCACCTGGCACAACGGCGATCCGCTGACCGCTGAGGATGTGGTCTGGTCGCTGGAGCGCGCCGGCAATGCCGACACCGGCAACCCCATCCAATTCGTTTGGTCGAAGGTGGGTAACTTCCAGATCGACGGGAACGTCATCACCGCCGACGTGCTGGAGTATGAGCCGACGCTCTTCAAGTGGATGGCCTTCCTCACCGGCTATGTGCTGCCGAAGAACTATTACGAAGAGGTCGGCGCGGAGGGTTTCGCGGCAAACCCCATCGGCTCAGGTCCCTATATGGTTGATGAGTTTCAGCAAAACGCGTTCGTGCGGCTGAAGGCGAACCCCAACTACTGGGGCGGCACACCCGCCTATGAGACCGTCATCATCAAGTTCGTGCCCGATGCTACGAGCCGTGTGGCTGAGGTGGAATCCGGCGCTTCCGACGTTGCCTTTGACATGCCCTACGAAGAGTTCGACCGGCTGAAGGAAAAGGCTGGGCTGGAGGGCGTCACCATTCCGGTCTCTGACATCGCGATGATCTTCTTGAACGATGTTGAGCCCATGATGGACGCCAACGTGCGCAAGGCGGCCGCCCACGCCATCCCCAAGCAGCTTTTGATTGACCGGCTCTTGTCGGGCTACGGCGTCCCCATCGATACGCTGCAGGCGCCCAGCTACGCGGCCTTTGACGACAGCATCAGCGTCGCCTACGACCCAGACCTGTCGCGCGAGCTTCTGGCGGCATCCGGCTACGGTCCTGACAATCCGGTGCGCTTCACCATCCAAACCACGCGCGGCTTCAAGCCGAAAGACTTTGAGATGATCCAGGCCATCGTCGGCGCCTGGCGTCAGGTGGGGATCGAGGCGGATATCGAAGTCTACGAAATCGCCAAGCACTTCGAGCTTCGTGCCGCCGACCAGCTTGCCCCCGCCGCCTTCTACAACTGGGGCAACGCCATCGGTGACCCGGCTACCTCCACCGGCTTTGCCATGTTCGGACCGTCCCCGCACTCGGTGTGGGATGGGCAAGACGTGCTGGAGGCGATCTTGCCGCTTTGGGGCGAAGCTGATGAGCAGGCCCGGCTCGACGGCTACAAGGCGGTCGACCGTATGATTGCCGAGAACGCCTACGTCATCCCGCTCCTTCAGTACGTGCAGCCCATCATCCACGCAGACCACGTCACGGTGACGCCGAACGGCACCGGCGCGGTGATGCCGTTCCTGATGCAGCCTGCCAGCTAGCGGTGTCTGATGCGGCACAGAAGGCGCGCTTGAAGCGCGCCCTCCTTAAAGGGGTCGCCATGGAGGTGCCGCTCCTGGTGGCCGGCGGGTTTTATCTCGCCGCCACGGGAACCTACGCAGACCCCCTCAACATCATCCTTTTGGTGGTGATTGCTGCGGCCGCCGGCGTCGGAGCGGCCGCGCTCGCCTACGTGAAGGATACAGCCAGATCGTGAGCGCGCAGGATGCCGCGCAGGAGTTCGACAGGGCGACGGTCCCCTGCGACGAATGCGGCGCACGGCTCAGCTCCTTCGCCTATAGCTGCGACCAGTGCGGCGCGGTGCTGCCCAGCGTCGATCCGGCCCTTCGCGAGGCGCGCCGCCGCCGCCTCGCCGCCGCAGTCATCGCCTTCTTCTTTCTGGGCGGCATGGGCATCCACCGCTTCTATCTGGGCCAATACAACTTCGGCGCCGTCTACCTGGCGTTCGCGTGGACCCCCATCCCCTGGCTGGTCGCCATTGTGGACGGGTTCGTCTTCGCCTTCTCCCGCGATGAAGCTTTCTTGAAGCGCCCGCCCCGGCCCCAATGAACGCCGCGCTGACCCGCCTGTGGACCACCCTCGTGACCCTGTTTGGCGTGGCGGTGGTGGTATTCGTGGTCATCCGCCTTGCCCCGGGCGACCCCATCGCCATGATGCTGCCGCCCGGCGCGGGCGAGGACGACATTGCGCGCCTTCGCGCCCTTTACGGGCTCGACAAGTCCATCCCTGAGCAATTCTTCATCTGGCTGGGCAACGTCCTGCAGGGCGATTTCGGCACCTCCATCTCGCTCAGGCAGGATGTGGCGTCCATTGTCCTGTCGCGCCTGCCGGCGACGCTGGAACTGGCGCTGCTGGCGCTCCTCATCGCAGTCGCTCTGGGGGGTACCGCAGCAATCTTCGCCGCCCGCTACCGCGACACAGCCGCCGAGGCGACTGTGGATGTGGCCAACGGGGTCGCCCTCTCCATCCCTGACTTTTTGTGGGCGCTTACCTTCATCCTGCTGTTCGGTGTGGCGTTTCCCATCTTTGAAATCTCAGGCCGCGTCTCACCGCGCCTAGACCTCCCCTTCGTGACTAATTTTTATCTCATCGAAGCCATCGTCCGCCTCCGCTTCGACCTGGTGGGCAATCTCCTGTCCCACATGACGATGCCGGCCCTGGCGCTCGCCCTGCCCCTCGCAGCAGTCATCGCCCAGCTCCTCAAAACCTCACTCAAAGAGGCTATGGAGCAGGACTATGTGCTCCTTGCCCGCACCCGCGGTTTCTCCCAAACCCGCGTTCTGCTGCGCGAGGCGCTGCGCAACGCCGCCCTTCCCACCCTCACCCTAGTGGGCGTGCAATTCACCTTCCTCATCGGCGGCACGGTGATCGTGGAGCGGCTTTTTTCCTACGAGGGGCTTGGCAACCTTGCCATCGACGCGGTCATCAACCGCGATTTGCCGCTGATCCAAGGCATCGTCATCCTGTTTGCCGTGCTCTTCGTCGCCATCAACCTCGCGGTGGACCTCCTCTACGCCGTCCTCAACCCGCGCCTGCGCCATGGCTGAGGCGACAGCCCCGCGCACACGCATCGCAAGGCCTGCGCCCCGGCTCTGGCTGGCCGGCGGTTGGCTCGCGCTCGCGGCAGGCGCGGCGTTGTTCGCCCCGTTGGTTGCGCCCCACGACCCCCTCGCCCAGGACCTCTTCCTGAACCGTTTGCCGCCCTTCTTCATGGAAGGGTCCGAGCCAGGCTACTGGCTGGGCACCGACAGTCTGGGCCGCGACGTCCTCTCCCGCCTCATCTACGGCGCGCGGATCGCCTTCATCGTGGCCCTTTGCGCAGGTCTTGCCGCATGCGCCATCGGCTCCATCCTCGGCCTGCTCGCCGGCTATTTCGGCGGATGGACCGACCGGGTCATCTCCCGCATTGTGGACATCTGGATGGCCTTCCCCCCGGTCCTCTTTGCGATCTTGCTGGTCGCCGTCCTCGGAACGGGGCTCATGTCGGTCATCATCGCCATCGCGGTCATCGACTGGACGCGCTTTTGCCGGGTGGTCCGCGCCGAAGCCATGCAGCAGCGGGCCATGGAATACGTGGACTCAGCGCGTGTTGCCGGCTTTTCCCGCTGGCGCACGCTCCTGCGTGAAGTGCTGCCAAACGTCATGCCGGCCATCATCGTTCTTTTGTCTTTGGAGATGGGGATCGCCGTCATCGTGGAGGCCATCTTATCCTTCGTGAACCTTTCCATCTCCTCGGACGCGCCCACTTGGGGCGGGATGATTTCTGAAGGCCGCACGTCAATCCATCAGGCCTGGTGGGTGCTCGTCTTCCCGCTGATTGCCCTCTTCCTCACCGTGCTCGCCTTCAGCCAGTTCGGCGAGGGCCTCAAGAACCGTTTCGACCCGGTCCTGCAATGACCGCATTGCTCGACATTGAAAACCTCTCTGTCGCGCTCGGCGGCCGGCGCGATAACCGCCTGTTGCGCAGTGTCTCCCTCAGCGTTTCGCCGGGGGAGGTGATGGGGCTGGTGGGCGAGTCTGGCGCCGGCAAGTCCATGATCGGCAAGACGATTTTCGGCATCCTGCCCCGCGCCGCCGAGGTGATTGAAGGCGATGTCCGCTTCGACGGCAAAAGCCTCCTCACCCTGACCCAGAACGAGCGGCGGATGGTGCGCGGCAAACACATGGCGCTCATCCCCCAGGACCCGCTGACGGCGCTGAACCCTTCCCGGCGCATCGGCAGCCAGATGACGGACCGGCTCACCAAGATTCTTGGCGAGCGACGAGACGCTGCCAACCGCCGTGCCCGCACGCTGCTGGAGGAAGTCCACATCCGCGATCCGGACCGTGTGCTGCGCGCCTACCCCCACGAACTCTCCGGCGGGATGCGCCAGCGCGTTCTCATTGCGGAGGCGTTTGCGGCAGAACCTCAATTGATCGTTGCGGACGAGCCCACCACCGCGCTCGACGTGACGGTGCAAAAGCGCATCCTCGGCCTGATTGCGGAAATGCAGTCCCGCCATGGCGCCGCGCTGCTCTTCGTCACCCACGACCTCGGCGTGGTGGCAAAGATCTGCCAAACGGTGACGGTGCTTTACAGCGGCATGGTCGTTGAACAGCGCAAAACCGCCGACCTCATCGCCGCGCCCGAAAGCCCCTACACCCACGCATTGCTCGACGCTTCGCCGCGATACGACAGGCCGGCAGATGCGCTGCGCCCGGTCTCGCCAGAGGTGCTTGCGACCATGCGCGCAGCCGTCGCCAACGCGGACGAGGCCTACCGCTGATGCCCCTCTTCGCCGCGGAAGGGCTCAGCCTCAGCCTGCCCGACCTCAACGCCAAGCGCCTGTTCCGCCCTGCCCCGCGCATCGAGATCCTGCACGGTCTGGATTTTGAGATTAAGGAGCGCTCGTGCGTGGGCATCGTGGGCGAGTCCGGCTCCGGCAAATCAACCCTTGGCCGGGCATTGGTCCGCCTGCACCAACCCACCGGCGGCAGACTGACGTTCGACGGCAAGGACATCACGCACCTTGGCGAGGACGCGTTGCGGCCGCTCCGCCGTCACCTTCAGGTGATCTTTCAGGACCCGTCATCCTCGCTCAACCCCCGCCACACCGTGGGCGCCATCGTGGAAGCACCGCTGCGCCTCCACGGTATCGACAACCCGCCAAAGGCTGCGCGCGAAGCCCTCGACCAGGTGGGCCTCCCCGGCGCGTTCGCATCGCGCTACCCCCACGAACTCTCAGGCGGCCAGCGCCAGCGGGTGGGGATCGCGCGGGCCGTGGCGCTCCGCCCGCGCTTCATCTTCGCCGACGAGATCGTGTCCGGGCTCGACACCTCCACCCAGGCCCAAGTGATCGCCCTTCTGAAACGCCTGCAGGAAGAGCTTTCCCTCACCATTGCCTTCGTCAGCCATGACCTTTCGGTGGTGCGCCACCTGTGCGACCGGCTGATGGTCATGAGCGCGGGCCGCATCGTGGAACAGGGCGATACCGCCGCCATCTTCGACGCGCCTCAAGCCCCGGAGACCCGGGCCCTTAAGGCCGCCATTCCGTTGCCGGAAATCGAGCCAGGCTGGCTCACGCAGACGCCGTCTAGTGCTGCTCCGCCCGGCGCGCCCGCCGCTCCAGATACGACACAAGACGCACCAGCGGCCACAGGATAACGAAGTAAAGGATTGCCGCTGCAATGAGTGGTGACGGGTTGGCCGTCAGCGCCTGCGCGTTCTGCGCTTCCTTCAAAAGGTCAGGCATCGCCACCACGGAGGCAAGGCTCGTATCCTTGGCGATGGCCACGCAGTTGGATGTTTGCGGCGGGATCGCGACCCGCACCGCCTGGGGCAACACCACCTTCCAAAGTGTCACCGGAAATGGCAGCCCCAGTGCGTCCGCCGCCTCGAACTGTCCTTTAGGCAGGCTCTCGATCCCCGCGCTGAACAGCTCTCCCGCGTCTCCGGTCAGATTGCCCCGTGCCTGCGCCAACAGCGGCCGAATCACGCCCAGGTCCGCGATCAACCGAGCCTTCGCGTCCACGTCGAGCGGAAACTCGTAGGTCCACAGCTCGAGCAGCGCGTGGTTCGTCGGCCCTTCGTGCGCGGGCACGTCGCTCTGGTAGGTCCAGAC
>JBCDFB010000043.1:0-12571 GCA_039178655.1 Pseudomonadota bacterium
AGGAAAGGGAAGTGGATGAGCCTCTACAATGTCTTGCGCACCAGCGTGTCGGGTATGGAAGCACAGTCTTTCCGGCTCGCCACCGTTGCGGAAAACATCGCCAACGCGAGCACCGTCGGCTATAAGCGCGCCGACACCCAGTTTTCGTCGTTAATCCTGCAATCCGGCCCGCAGAACTATAACTCCGGCGCAGTCACCGCGAACGTGCGCTATAACGTGTCGATGCAAGGTGCGCTGACCTACACCTTGTCGAGCACGGATCTCGCCGTCCAGGGAGACGGGTTCTTCATTGTGCAGGACCAGCGGGGCGGGGACTTTCTGACCCGCGCCGGCTCCTTCGTCATCGACGGGCAGAGTGGAAACCTTGTCAATGCGGCCGGCTTTGCGCTCCTCGGCTACCCGTCCGTCGACGGGCAGGACGTGAACATCACTTTGAACGACACCGCCGGCCTTGAGCGCATCTCGACCGACTTTATGAACATGCGCGCCACACCGTCCACCACGGGCGTTTACCGCGCAAATCTTGATGCTGACGCCCTTGATGTGCCGGCACCCACCGCTTCCGCCAACGTCGCCGCATCGCAGTTTACTGTGAAGTCATCCGTGGTCGCTTACGATGACCTCGGCCGGGAGGTCACGCTTGACGTCTACTGGACGAAGACTGCGGCGGAAACCTGGGAGCTCACCATCTACAATCAGGCTGACCAGGCAGGTGGTGGCGGCTTCCCCTATGCCTCTGCCGCCCTGTCCCAGGCCGAACTGCAGTTCGACCCGACCACCGGCAGCGTCAACCAGTTCTCCACCACCCTGCCGGCCGCGTCTGGCCCCACGGCGGTGGACCCTGCCGACCCGGCAATGCCTGCCATCGTGAACGTCACCGTGCCGGGGAACTCCAACCCCGTGGCGCTGGACGTGACCAACATGACCCAGCTTGCGGCGGAGTATGAGCCGCTGCAGGTGGCCATCAACGGCAACGCACCCGCCACGGTCCAGGACGTGACGGTGGACAATGAAGGCCGTGTCTTTGCCATCTACGAAGACGGGACTGAGGTGGAATTCTACCGCGTTCCGCTCGCCAATGTGCCGAGCCCTGATCAGATGCGGCCGCTGCCGGGCAACGTCTATGGCATCACCAACGAATCAGGCGACATTCGCGTGGCCCTGCCCAACGATGCCGGCAACGGCGCGCTCATCACCGGGGCGCTGGAGCAATCCAACGTGGAGCTGGCGACCGAGCTCACCGACATGATCGTCAGCCAGCGCTCTTACACGGCCAACTCCAAGGCGTTCCAGACGGGCGATCAGCTCCTGGAAGTGCTCGTCAATCTGAAGCGCTAGGCGGCGCGCCATGAGCCTCGACGTTGCGGCCAATATTGCGCGGCAATCGCTGATTGCCTCGCAATATCAACTGTCCCTGTCCGGCCGGAACGTGTCGGCCGCGGCAGACCCAGATCGTGCGCGGGTTGCACCGACCCTTGCCACCACCATCGATGGCGGCATTCGCGTTGCGGGCGTGCGCCGGGCCGAAGACACCGCCGTCTACAACCGCATGGTGGCTGCAACCGCTGCCGCGGCCGAGCGCGATGCGGTGCTGTCTCAAATGAACGTGCTCGCCCAAAGCGTCGGCGATCCGCAAAACGGCACGTCCATCGGCGCCATGATCGGCGAATTGCAGAGCGCGGTTGCAAACTACGCCAACGCGCCCGACGATCCGCTGTTTGGCCGCACAGTGATCGAGCGCGCCCACGACATTGCGGACAAGCTGAACCGCGTCACCAGCGACATGCTCCTCCTGCGCGAGCAGGCGGACGCTGAGATGGCGCGCTCGGTGGATGAGGTGAACCGCCTGCTGGTGGAGTTCGACGCCGCCAACGATGCGGTGGTGCAGGGCACCGTGCGCGGCACCGACATCACCATGGAGCTTGACCGGCGCGATGCCCTTGTCGCCGACATTGCACAGCACCTCGGTGTGGACGTCATCCGCGGGGAAAACAACGACTACGCCCTCTACACAGACGGCGGCGTGACGCTTTACGAGCACGGCATTCGCACCGTGAGCTTTGCGCGCACCGCCGTCTACACCCCCGGCGCCAACGGCGGTCAGGTGTTTGTGGACGGCTTGGAAGTGACCGGGCCTGACGCACCCATGCCCTCGCGCACCGGCGCCATCGTCGGCAACGCTGCTGTGCGTGACACCATTGTTCCCACCTTCCAGCTGCAGATGGATGAGATCGCCCGCGAACTCACCACCATCTTTGCCGACGGGACCGGGAGCCTGTTTGTCAACGGCGGCGGACCCGACTTTGCCGGCACGATTGCCGTCGCCGCCGATGTGGACCCGGCCCAAGGCGGCACCGTGGAGAACCTGCGCGACGGCACGGGCAATCCGGGTGGATTTGCAGCCTTCTCCGACCGGCTGTTCGCCCTTGGCGACGCGCTGACGGCGGTTACCACCTTCGACCCGCAGACCGAGTTGGCGTCAAACTCCAGGCTCACCGACTTTGCCACGGAGTCGGCCGGGTGGGTTGAGGCGATCCGTCAGACCGTCACCATCCAGGCGGAGACGGAACAGGCCATTCTCATCCAGGCGCAGGACGCGCTGTCCCGCGCCACGGGCGTCAACCTTGATGATGAGTACGCCCAGCAACTGATGATCGAGCGCAATTTCAACGCGTCGTCCCGCCTTATCGGCATCATCGACGAGATGTTTGAGACCCTTTTGAGGATCACCTGATGGATGCCAGTTCCATTTCCACAGCAGCGCTGCGCAATCAGCCCCGGCTGGATATTCAACGGATCCAGTCCGAGCTTATTGACCGCACCCGCGAACTGTCTTCCTCGCGCCACGCCGACGTGGGGCTGGAGCTGGGCTCGGGAACGGGGCGCATGATCTCCTTGCGCAATGAGGCGATGCTGCTGGAGACGCTCATGCGTTCAAACCAGACCGCCCAGGCAAGACTATCGCTCACCCAGGCCGGGCTTGGCGACATTCGGGAAAACGCGTCCGATGTGCTGGAAGCGCTCATCTCCCTGCCGCCCGGCTTTGAGTCAGCCGAGCTCATCGAGTCCCAGGGTCTGGCGGCGCTGGACCGGTTGGCGGACCGGCTCAACGCCTCCGACGGCGGCAGCTTCGTCTTTTCTGGGATCAACACGTCGCAGCCGCCCTTCACCCGGTTCCAGGACGGGCCGAGCGCGGCGGTTGAAGCGGCATTCCTGGCCCGCTTCGGCATTCCGGTGGGCGACCCCGGTGCGTCGGCCATCACCGCGGCTGACATGACCGACTTTCTGAACAACGAATTTGCCGCGTTGTTTGACGATCCGGCCTGGGCAAACGAATGGTCGGACGCGTCCTCCACGGACATTGTGAGCCGCATCGCCGTTGCGGAGCGGGCCACCACCGGGACCAATGCGAACGAGCAAGCGATCCGTACGGTCGCTGAAGGCTTTGCGATGATTGCGGGCCTTGGGGTGAGTGCGCTGTCGCAGGACACACGAACGGCCCTCATCACCGAGGCGCGGCTGCGACTGGGGCAGGCCACCAGCGACCTGGCGCGGCTGCAAAGTGAGATTGGTTTTGCCCAGAACGCCATTGAACGGGCTGACGAGAGGATGAGCCTCGCGCGCGACCTGATTGCCGAGACCGTTGTCGAGGCGGAAGGTGCGGACCCGGCGGAAGCCAAGGTCCGTGTGGATCTCCTGACCACGCAACTGGAGATGAGCTACGCGCTGACCGGGCAGATCGCCCGCCTCAGCATCCTCAACTTTGCCTAAGGAGTAGTGTTGTGCAGGCCGAAACCTATGTGCTTGTGCGCCAAACGGCGCCCGCGTTTGCACGCGAGCAGGAGGCTGAGGCGTTCGACGTCGGCATCCAGCTTATGGAAGAAGCCAGACGTGCCCCGCCCAAATCCGCGAAGGTGGTCGAAGCTGCCCGCCATATGCAGCAGCTTTGGTCGTATCTCATTAAAGATTTGAGCCATCCCACCAACGAGCTTTCCACCGACTTGAAAGCAAATCTCATCTCCATCGGTCTTTGGGTAATGAAAGAGACTGACAAAATCTTGGCCGGTACGAGCGACAATTGGGCCGGCCTGATCGACATCAACCGCACAGTGCGCAAGGGATTGTCATCATGACCGGACAGCGCGCGCGGCGCCAACGCCGCGACGAGGAAAAGAAGGCCCCAGTGGGTCTGCGCCCCATGCACATCTCGCTGCGGTCAGGGGAGCGATTGTTCCTGAACGGCGCTGTGCTGCGTGTGGACCGCAAGGTCACCTTGGAACTTCTCAATGACGCCACGTTCCTGCTGGAGAACCACGTCATGCAGGTGCAGGATACGACGACGCCGCTGCGTCAGCTGTACTTTGCTGCCCAAGCAATGCTGATGGATCCGCAAAACGCCAAGGCGAGCCGGGCCCTGTTTGACGCCATGGCGACAGACATACTGGCTGCCCTGGCAAGTCAGTCGCTGCGCACCGGCCTTGAGGACGTGGTGGGCCTCATCGCAGCGGACCGACCCTTCCAGGCGCTGAAGGCGCTGCGCGGCATGTTCGACGAAGAGCAGTCGGTTCTGGCAAGCCAGAACCGCCGTGTCCTGCCCGAGCAGCGGGACCTATGTCCGCCCCAGGAGGCGCCTTCAGGCGGGGCGGACGAGGAGGTGGCAGTGCCCCCCTCATCGCTCTCCAAGGCGACGGGCGCCTTGCCCCAGCGCCCGCCAACCGCGCTCCAGTAGACGTTTACACACTCACCTTGAGGGATCTGCGATGACCGCCATCGACCCTGTGCTGTTCTCCGCCCAGCCTGCGCCGGCCCCAGCGCCGACCACGACCAACGCCTCCGGCACGCCCACCGCCGTTACCGCAAACCAAACGCTCGACTACGACGCGTTCTTGCGCCTTCTGGTGGAGCAGATGAAGAACCAGGATCCGCTGGAGCCTGTGTCCGATACGGAGTACATCGCGCAGCTGGCGAGCTTCTCGAACGTTGAACAGAACATCCTCACCAACGAGCGTTTGCTGGCGATTTTGACCACAACGACCCTCGCGGACGCACAGTCTCTCATCGGGCGGACGGTCACAACGCCCGACGGCACTGAAGGTGTGGTGGAAAGCGTTGAGATCATCGCCAACCAAATTTACGCCAATCTTGAGGATGGGACGGTCATCGCCGTGGGTGACGGCCTTCGGGTGAGCTGAGCCCATGAGTGAAGTTGATGCTGTGGACCTTGTCCAAAACGCGATCTTCACGGTGCTCATTGCCTCGGCGCCGGCGGTCATTGTCGCGATGGTGGTGGGGGTTGCCATCTCGCTCATGCAGGCCTTGACCCAGGTGCAGGAGATGACGCTCACCTTCATCCCCAAGATCGTCGCCATTTTGGTGACGGCTGCCGTGAGCGCCACCTTCATGGGGGCGCACATTTTTGCCTTCTCGGAAGAGATCTACGCGAGGATTCAAAACGGCTTCTGATTTGGGTTGGGCCGGGAGCTGAGCGCTCGGTCCATCATGCTGCGAGGGTGGCTTGGCGTGCGGGACGCGTCAAACCGCTGCGCGGTTCCTCCACATGCGTTCCGGCCCTGCGGGTGACCCGTCCCGCACGCCAAGCCAATTGTGTGGCATGACGGCTCCGAGGGAACGACCGAGGGGACATGACAGGGTCCTGACTCACCAAGGGAACGACCGGCGGGAGACGACAGGGTCCCCAATCACCAGGGAAAAGATCAGCGGCACACGGCCGTTGTTGCCTGCCCAGTGGGGATGACGGGGTCATACCGCGCCACTTTGATGTGACCGCGGTTCCTGTCGCCAATCGGGCGATCGAGGGAAACACGGTCGGCGCCCATTCCACTGCGGGGCCGATGTGAAGGCAGCCTCGCGCCAGACGGCGGGTGCACCCTCAGCTTGCCGGGAACTTTGGTCCACGGCGCTGACATGATGCCATGAAGGCTGACCGATATGACGAGCGTTGATACCGCAGGCGAGGGTGCATCAGCCACCGCGCGAGGATTGAGCCGCATGCTGCCCGGTGGCGGCAGAGACATCGCCTTCGCCATCGGCGTCGTCTCCATGCTCGGCGTTCTGATCCTGCCTATTCCCACCTTCCTCATCGACATCGGGCTTGCCTTTTCCGTTGCGCTTGCGGTCCTCATTTTGATGGTCGCGCTGTGGATTGAGAAGCCGCTGGAGTTCTCGTCCTTTCCGACGGTCCTTCTGATTGCGACCATGCTGCGCTTGGCGCTTTCCATCGCCACAACCCGGCTCATCCTGGCAGACGGGCACGAGGGGGTGGACGCCGCCGGCTATGTGATCGCGGGCTTCTCAAACTTCCTGATGTCCGGCGACTTCGTCATCGGCATCGTGGTGTTTCTGATCCTGGTGGTGGTGAACTTCCTCGTCATCACCAAGGGCGCAACCCGCATTGCCGAGGTGGGCGCGCGCTTCACACTGGATGCCATCCCCGGCAAGCAGATGGCCATTGACGCAGACCTTTCCTCAGGCCTCATCAACGAGGCGGAAGCCCAGCGGCGGCGGCGTGAACTGGAGGAAGAAAGCGCGTTTTTCGGCTCCATGGACGGTGCCTCCAAGTTCGTGCGGGGAGAGGCCATCGCCTCTTTGATCGTGATTGCCGTCAACATCTTCGGCGGGATCATCATTGCCACCACGCGCCACGGGATGGAGCTTTCCTCAGCCGCCGACGTCTTTACCCGGCTTTCTGTGGGCGATGGTCTTGTGAGCCAGATCCCCGCCCTCGTAATCTCGCTTGCCGCCGGTCTTTTGGTGTCCAAGGGCGGAACCCGCGGTTCGGCGGAAAAGGCCGTGCTCGGCCAACTGGGGGCTTACCCCCGTGCGCTCACCATGGCCGCCGGCATGATGGCTTTGTTTGCCACGATGCCGGGTCTTCCGGCGCTGCCCTTCGTCGTACTGGCGGCCACCTTTGCGTTCGTTGCCTACACCATCCCGAGGGCACGCAAGGCCGAAGAGGCGCAGCAGGCCGCGAAGGTCCAGCGGGACGTTGAGGCGAAGGCGCGGGCCGACGCCGATACGGTCAAAGCAGAGCTCAACGTGGCTGAGCTTGAACTTGTGGTGGGCAAGCAACTTGCGCGCACGGTCTTGCGCTCGCCCACCGAACTTACCCACCGCCTCTCGAAGATCAGACGAAAGTTTGCGCGCGAATACGGTTTTGTGGTGCCTGAAATCAAAGTCAGCGAAGACATGACGTTGGGCGCGAAAGCTTATGAGGTCCGTGTGCACGGCACGGCCGTTGCCAACGAGACCCTGCGCGTGGGGGACTACCTGGTGGTTCTGGGGGACGGGCCAAAGCCGCAGGTTCCCGGCGACGACGGGCGGGACCCCGCCTTCGGGATGAGCGCCTTGTGGATCAACGAGGCGTTCGTTGCGGATGTGACGCGCGAGGGTTTTGTGCCCATCGACAACGCCTCCGTGGTGCTCACCCATCTGGTTGAGATCGTGCGCAACAACCTCGCGCAGCTTTTGTCCTACAAAGACATGCGCGCGCTGCTTGACCGGCTGGACCCTGAGTACAAGCGCCTGCTGGAGGAGATTGTGCCGGCGCAAATCTCCAATTCAGGCCTTCAGGCTGTGTTGAAGCTTCTCCTTGCCGAGCGTGTCTCCATTCGCAACCTCAACCTCATTTTGGAGGCGATTGCCGAGGTTAGCCCCCATGCCCGCCGGTCGGAGGCGGTGGCGGAACATGTGCGTATGCGCCTTGCTGCCCAGATCTGCGGCGACCTTTCTGAGAACGGCACATTGTCCGTGTTGCGCCTTGGCAATCGGTGGGACCTTGCCTTCCACCAGCACCTGAAACGCGACGGGAAAGGCGAGGTGGTCGAGCTCGCTATGGACCCGCGCATGGTCGAGGAATTTGCCGAGGCCGCGTCAAAGGCCATCAAGGAGACGATGGCGAAGCACCCACGCTTTGCTGTGGTCACCGCCCCGGACGCGCGGCCCTACGTGCGCATGGTGATTGAGCGGATGTTCCCCTCAGTTGCCGTGCTGTCGCATCTGGAAATTGCCCGGGGCGCCACCGTGACGCCGGTGGGGTCCATCTCTTGAGGCGCGGCGCGGGAGGCGCTTGCCGCTAGCTGCCGACATGATTGGCGATGATCAGTTGGCCAGTTACGTGCTTGGGGTGGCGGTGCTGTTTGCGCGCATCGGGGGCATCTTCCTCATCGCGCCTGGCTTGTCGTCGGTCCGGGCGCCGGTGCGCGTTCGTGTCTTCCTGGCGCTCGGCATTACGCTGGCGCTGGCACCCCCCTTAGTTGCCGAGGCCGCTGCTTCGGTGAGCGAGCGAACCCCCGCCGCCATCGTCCGCGTGATTGCCACGGAGACTATGGTGGGCTTTTTCATCGGCCTCATGGCGCGCCTTTTGATGATGGCGCTTCAGACGATGGCGGTTGCCATTGCCAACATGGTGGGGCTTGGCGGCATTCCAGGGCTCACGATGGACGGCAACGAGCCTGCCCAGGCGGCCGCTGCCATTTTCACTGCGACGGCGCTCGTCATCATCTTCCTCGCCGACATTCACCATGAGATCATTCGCGCGGCTGTCGGCTCCTATGGCGTATTGCCGGCGGGCGCGGCGTTCGACCCTCGGACCGCCCTTGCCGATGTGGCCGAGCGGGCCGGGGAGGCCTTCATGGTCGCGCTACGCCTTGCCGCGCCCTTCGTCATCTATTCGTTGATTGTGAACTTTGCTGTCGGGCTCACCAATAAGCTGACGCCGCAGGTGCCGGTCTTCTTCGTTGCGCTGCCCATCGTCACCGCCGGCGGCCTTTTGGTGATCGCCTACTCCATCCGCGAGGTGATGTTTGCGTTCCAGGTTGCCATGCGTGCGCTGGTGCAAGCGTTATGAAGGCAGAGCGTGCCCGCCGTCTGAAGCGCCTTGCGGCGGTGCAAAAGGCAAGGGCGGAATACTTGCGCCAGCGGGCAAGCGCGGAGGCTGCGGCCCTGGAGCGAAGCCGCAGTGGAGCAGCGGCCATCCTGGCCGCTTTGGGGGATGACAGTCCGCTACACGGCCATCTTGTTGGCGCCATGGGTGCCGCGCTGAAGGCGAACGCGGCTGAGACGACCGAACTTGAGCGTCAGTTCGACCTCACGCGCGCCGCTGCGCAGAAGGAAGAGGTGCGCGGCAGGCTCCTTGCCGAACGGGCAGAAGCGGCCGCCAAAGACGCCAGGAAGCGGGCCGAACAGTCCCGCCTTGAGGCAACGGGCGCCCGGTGGCGCGGTCCCCCGCGGTAGCGCCCTTGCGCCATTTGCCGGCGTCTTTTCTGGCGCAAGCCTCTCGCCAGCCGCACGCCATATCGTGCCGCGGTGGCGAGGCCGGCCCCACGTTTGTCGGATCCTGCAACGCCGCTGCTGCTGCCCCCGCCCACCGAGGTCGGGCCACCTTTGCCGAGGCTTCTTCATGAGCGAAATTGCGCCGCTTTACGCACTGAACGGTCCAGCTGCGCCGGGTTCCCCTGCCGTACAATCGGCCGAGAACACCCGCGCGGCAGCGGTAGCGCAAAAGTTCGAGGCGGCGATGCTCGGCCCCCTCGTGCGCCAAATGCTGCCAGCGGAGGACAGCAGTGTCTGGGGCGGCGGTGCCGGCAAGACCTGGCGCGGCTTTTATGCCGATGAAATTGCCAGGGCACTTGCGGAGTCCGGCGGCGTGGGCATCGCGCCCATCATCGAAGACGCCATCCAAACCAGAAGCGGAGACAAAGGATGATCCAGCATCTCCAGCCCACATTGACGCGGCTTGAGGATATTCTCGACACCTCAATGGCAAGCATGGCGGCCCGCGAAGGCGCAGACCACGGAGCCATCACGAGTGCGAAGGGCAGGGCGCTGTTGGCGCTGTCGCGGTTGCCGCAGTCGATCCCGCAGGATGCGTTGAGCGAGGACGTGGTGGCCGCGCTGGCCCGCGTGCGCGAGAAGCTGGCCGCCGAGCAGCGCATGCTGAAGCAAAGGCTCGACGCCTCCGAACTTGTGGTCTCGCTGATCGGTGAGGCGGTCCAACTGAGCGATTGGGACGGGACCTACGGTCCTGACCAATTGTCACGCCTTGTGCGCACCGCCCCGGCGACGCCATGAGGCTGCTGCTTGTCGGCGTGTGGGCGGTTTTTGTGACCCTGGGGACGGGCTACGCCGTGGCGTCGTGGAAGCTTGCCGACCCGGGCCAGGACGACCGCCCGCGTTTTGAAGGCCTGCGCTACACGTCCTTGCCCACGCTTTCTGTGCCAGTGCTGGAGGACGGAGAGGTCAAGGGTTACGTGGTGGTGCGCGTGGTGTACACCGCGGACGCCGCCGTGCTGCGGGGGCTTTCCGCAGGTCCCGATCCCTTCATCAGCGACGAGCTCTTCCGGGCTCTCTATTCCCGCGCCGAAACGGTGTTTGGGCGCCTGGTGCGGCTCGACCTTGGCGCATTTGCTGAAGATGTGCGCACCAAGGTCAACGCACGCATGGGCGATGAGGTGATCCAGGATCTTCTCATCGATGGGCTCAATTATGTGGACCTTGCCCGCGCTGGGGCGGACACGGCGCCGGGCCTGCCGCGCGAGGAGACGCCGGCAGCGCAAAGCGAGGTTGTGCAGTGACGACTGGGGTTCGCCTTTGTGCAGCCGGCATGTGCCTAGTGCTGGCGGGCATTCCCGCTTTGGCGGCGGCGCTGATTGCGCTGTCGGAGGTTCGTGCATCCGTGTCAGTCGCGGAGCGCGCGTTCATCGAAGAGAGGACGAACGCTGAGATTGCAACGGCGCTGGCCTTAGCGGCCGCAGCCGCCGCCTCCTTCAACGCCCACCCCGCCATTCATCGTGGCGGGGCGGAAGCCGATGCAGAGATGGCCCTTGCGCGGATCGAGCATGCTCTCTTGTCGGGGGAAGGCCGTCCCGGCGCGATCCTCTCTAGCGTGGGGGTGGGTGAGGGGTGGGCAGACGCGGCCTGGGCCCCGTCGCTGATTAATCGCCTTGATTTAGTTCGAGACCGCCTGGCGAAGGCCATTTCGGCCACGCGCAACAGGGCACCCCAAACCATCAGCGCTGCGGGCACCCCAGCGCTCGCGACCGAACTGACGCTTTTGTCGCGCGCCTTCGACCAGCGCGCCCAGGCTCTGCGTCGGGAAATTGCTTTGCGGACAGACCAGCAACGCGGTGTGGCGACCGGCGGTCTTTCGGCGGCACTCGGCCTACTGGGGATCGGCCTTGTTGCCGCGTTCGCCGTGGCCGCTGTCCTGGTGCGCCGCAGCGTTCTTCAACCGCTTGAGGCTGTCCGTCAGGGCGCTTTGGCGCTGGCTGAACGGCAAGTCCCGCGGCGCGACTGGGATACGCTGCGCAAAGACGCCATCGGCGATATCGCAAGGGCTTTGGCCGCAATTGCCCCCCCTGAAGCACCGTCTCGCTTTCGCCCCAGGCAGCTTCACGTTGCCCCCGCGGCGCTTGTGCCTTCCGAACCCGTTGCCGCGCTCGGCGCCCCCCGGGGTGCCGCGCAGGGCGCATTTCAGTCCGCCACTCCGTCCACCCGCTTTGGCTCCGCATAAGGGCGTATTTCATGGAACAGCTCGACGATCTCCTTCAAGAATTCATCACCGACACGCAGGAATCGCTGGAGCAGGTGGACGTGCGTCTGGTGGAGCTGGAAGGTGCCGGAGAAGAGGACGGCACCAACCCGTTGCCGATCGTGAACGAACTCTTCCGCATGATGCACACCATCAAGGGTACGTGCGGCTTTCTGGGCCTGAACCGGATGGCCAACGTCGCCCATGTGGCGGAAAACCTGATGGACGGCTTCCGCAACGGCGCGACCGTGACGAGTGCTGCCATCGACGCCACGCTCCTTGCGGTGGATCGCCTCAAGATGCTGCTCAACGCCATTGAGACGGGGGGCGGGGCTGAGCCTTCCGGATCGGACGATGAGGTGATCGACGCGCTGAAGAAGGCCGCTGGCGGCACCGTGGAGGACGCGCCGACCGCGGCAAACTCCAACAAGGACAGCGCCAAGGCCGAGGCGCCCGCCGAACCAAAGCCTGCCCCAAAGGCAGCCGGCAAGCCTGCGGAAAAACCGGAAGGTGCAGAGCAGGGCGAACAGGCCGGTGACCGCTCGATCCGTGTTTCCGTGGAAACGCTGGAGCACCTGATGACGGTGGTCTCCGAGTTGGTGCTGACCCGCAACGAGCTCACCGAAATCATGCGCAACGACGAAGGGACGACCCACAAGCTCGCCCTCCAGCGCCTTTCCACGGTGACTGGCGAGCTGCAGCAGGCCGTCATGTCCACCAGGATGCAGCCCATCGGCAACGCCTGGCGCAAGCTTCCGCGCATCGTGCGGGACGTGTCCTCCAACCTTGGCAAGAAGATCGAGCTGGAGATGAACGGCTCGCAAACGGAGCTGGACCGGCAAGTTCTGGACGCCATCAAAGATCCGCTGGTCCACATGGTCCGCAACGCCGCCGACCACGGCTTGGAGACGCCCAAAGAAAGGCGTGCTGCCGGAAAGCCGGACAAGGGGCGCATCGTCCTCAATGCCTATCACGAGGGCGGGCAAATCCTGGTGGAAATCTCCGACGACGGGCGCGGCCTGC
>JBCDFB010000044.1:0-12545 GCA_039178655.1 Pseudomonadota bacterium
CGCGCCATCGCCTCGTCCGGGGAAAGGCCCTGGTTATAGTCCACCCGCACATCGAACGCCGGGAACCGCTGCCGCAGCGCCTCCAGCCGCATCATATCGAAGGCGTGGTCGCTCACCCCGGCTTTCAGTTTGACGATGCCGATGCCCTCGCCCGCCAAGCGCTCCGCAAAGGCAAGGTCTGCATCAAAGTCAGGATCGGCGAGGGAGACGGATAGGGGCACTTCACGCCGGAAAACACCGCCGAGCAGCGTATAGAGCGGCACGCCTGCGATCCGACCGGTGAGGTCCAACAGGGCCGTTTCCACGGCGGCCTTTGCATCGGTCGAGAAGGCCACAGCGCGCTCAACGCCCCGCATGGTTGCGGCCAATTCGTCGACCCGTGTGCCGACGATGAAGGGGCGCATGTATCGGTCGATGGCGCTGTAGGCGTTTTCCGTCGTGCCGGTGAAGACGCTCCAGGGCGAAGCCTCGCCATAGCCTTCCGTCCCGTCCTCGGCAGTGAGGCGGACAATCACCACCTCGACCGCGCCGGCGACGGTACCGATGCCGTGGTCGCGGCGGGAGCGTACCGGAAGCGACAAATGCCACAGGTCGAGCGACGTGATTGTCTGCGCAAGGGGTGCTGTGGGCGCGGTCATCGGCACAGCATTTCACAGCGTGCCGGCAGCCGCTACACACGGTGCCGGGTGGGTGAGCGAGCGGCGGAGGCGAACCGGCGTGAAGGTTGAGGGCGGACGAGCCGTTTACGGCGCCAGTGTGGGCATTTTGATGCTGGAGGCCCGTTTTCCCCGCGTCCACGGCGATATGGGGCACGCGGCCACGTTCCCCTTCCCCGTGCAATACCGCGTGGTGCCCGGCGCTTCACCGGACCGCGTCGTGCGGCAGGGGGCGGACGGGCTTTTAAACGCCTTCCTTGATGCTGCGCAGGAACTGGTGCGCCATGGTGTGGACGGCATCACCACAAACTGCGGCTTCCTCTCGCTCTTCCAGGCCGAGCTTGCCGACGCTGTGGGCTTGCCGGTCGCGGCGTCCTCGCTGATGCAGGTGCGTGCGGTGAACGCGCTCCTGCCGCCCGGCAAGCGCGCCGGAATTCTCACCATTTCCGGCTCGACCCTCACCGAGCGGCATCTTCACGCCGCCAATGTCCCTGTCGATACGCCGGTTGAAAGCACCGAGGGCGGCGCGGAATTCACCCGGGCAATCCTGGGCGACGCGTTGAGCCTCGATCTTGAGTTGGCGCGGGAGGACAACGTGGCCGCCGCGCAGCGCCTCTGCCGCGACCATCCCGATGTGGGCGCCATCGTGCTGGAGTGCACCAACATGACGCCCTACGCGCAAGCCATCCGCGCCGCCACCGGTGTTCCTGTCTTCTCCATGGTGAGCTTTCTCACCTGGTTCCAAAGCGGCCTCAGGCCGCCTGCCTACCCTGAAGGGATCTAGCCGTTGAGCGAGCCATCATTCGTGACCGGGCAGCGCGTGGACTGGGGCGACTGCGACGCAGCCGGCATTGTCTTTTATCCGAACTTCTACCGCTGGATGGACGGGCACTACCACGTCTTCACCGCCGCCTGCGGGTTCGATCAGCGTAAGCTTCTCAGCACTTACGGCCTGTTGGGCACCCCGCTCAGGCAGACAGGCTGCACGTTTGTCTCCCCCACGCGATTTGGCGATACCCTCATCATTTCCTCACGCCTTAAATCGATGACGGAGACGAGCCTTTCCCTCGCCTACCACTTCAGCCGCTCGGGCACGACGATTGCCGAGGGGTTCGAAGTGCGCGTGATGGTGCGAGAGAGGGACGGAGTGATCGAGAAGACCGACATTCCGGACCCAATCCGCACCGCGCTGGCCGATTATCTCGTCTTATCCTGACGGGCGCACATCCTTGTTGAAGGCGCGGGCACTGCGCCACAGCGTCCATTGAATGGTCAACGGGCCGGGCGTAGATGGGGCCATGGGCCGCCGCATGACCGCCTTCAGCCGGCGCCGCGCCGTCATGGCCGGAAGGAGCGCGCCGCGCAGGACGGGCGTAAGGGCCGCAATGGCCTCGCGCATCCCGGCATCCGCTGCCAACCCATGCGCCACCAGCTTGGCAATGGCTGCCGGTGTCTCGGTCGGCGGGCGCGCCTTTGAAAGCCACGGGGCAATGTCACCGATGCCGGCGCTTTGCCAGAGCGACAGGGGGATGTGGGTGCGGCCGGCGCGGATGCGGACCGCCTCCCGCTCCGCAGCATCGGCGGCGGCAAGGGCAATTCCGCCATAGCCGGCCGCCGTGGCTGCGCTGCGGGCGGCCTGGGCGCCATCGGCCATGCCCAATCGGTGGATGCCAAAGGCGAGAGCCGCCAATTGGAGCGGTGCGGCGAACACCTCGCCCGCGTAGCCGTCGAAGGCGTCCGTGTCGGGAAATGGATCGGCATAAAGGTCGTGAATGCGCCCTTCGCTGATGGCACAAAGCGTGTCGGCGGGCCAGGTATAGGCGTCCATGGCCTCGCGCAGGGCCATCACGAGGGGCACTGGGGCATCCGCGCCGTACCCTTCGTTGCGAATGGCGTCGCGCCACCATTGGAGGCGGACCTCTGCTGCGAGCGGATCAACGGCGTTGCTGACGATGCGCTTCAGCTCCAGGCCGTAGGCGGCCAGGGCAAAGAGAGCGGGGCGGATGGGCTCCGGCGCGAAGAGCGTGGCGAGATAGGCTGTCCGATCACCCTCGCGCACACTGGCGAGAAAATCGCTCACACGGCAATCAGCGCGGCCGCCACGCGGCGCTCCTCGGCCACCATCACATTGAAGGTGCGCACCGCCGCACCGGTCGTCATGGTATCGAAGCGGACTTTTGATGCGCGCAGCGCGGTCTCCGATGCCTCAAGGAGCGGGATCGGCATAGTGCCAACGCCCACCAGAAGCACGTCGATCTCGCCACGTTCTGCGATGACCCGCTCGAGCGCATCGCGTGAAATTTCGCCAGCGCTTGTGGGTGGCCAGCCGTAGATGCCTGATGGGACGCACAGCAGGGATCCCACATGGCTCATGTCGGCGAAGCGGAAACCACCATTGCCATAGGCGTCTATGGGGGCGCGGCCGGGGAAGTGGGCCTCGCGTAGGACGAGGCCTGGCATCAGGCCTTCGCCGTTTCCTGCGTCTGGGCCGTGTCACTGCCCTCATCGGCATCGTCGCCGCCCATCCGGCCGGGCCGCAGCTTCAGCGTCAGAAGAAGCGGTGCGGCAATGAAGATGGATGAGAACGTTCCCACCACCACGCCCCAAATCATGGCGAACGTGAACGAGCGGATCACTTCGCCGCCCACCACGAACAGGGCTCCAAGGGCAAGGAGTGTTGTGACCGAGGTCATCAACGTGCGTGACAGCATCTGGTTGATGGATAAATCCAGAAGATCAGGCATCGATTTCCGCTTGTATCGCCTGAGGTTCTCACGCACCCGGTCGTAGACGACCACTGTGTCGTTCAGCGAATAACCGACGATCGTCAGCACCGCCGCAATGGACGATAGGTTGAATTCTATCTGCGTTGCCGAGAATAGCCCTATGGTCAGGATCACGTCATGGAACGTAGTGAGCACTGCGCCGATGGCAAAGTGCCATTCGAACCGGAGCCAGATGTAACCCATGATGGCGAGAAGCGCGGCGAAGACGGCAATGGCCCCTGCCCGCGCCAACTCGCCCGACACGCGCGGGCCGACCACCTCAACCCTTCGGAACTCCGCCGTCTCACCGAACATCTCCCGCAGCAGGATGACCGCGCGCTGCTGCGCCTCCTCCCCGCCCGGCTGCTGCTCAACGCGGATGAGAACGTCCGTCGGCTGGCCGAACTCCACGATCTGTACGTCGCCCAGGCCCAGTTCTCCGATTTCCGAGCGCAGTTCGCCGACGCTGACCGGCTGCTGGAAGCGCAGCTCGACAACCGTGCCGCCGCGGAAATCGATCCCGTAGTTCATGCCCACGAAGATGAAGAGCACCAACGACAACGCGCACAGCGTCAGCGACGTCGCCACCGCCGGCACGCGGTAGCGCATGAACGGGATTGCGGTATCGGAGGGAAGTTTGACGAGTTTCATTGCAGCGCCCCAATCAAACCGGGATCGCCGTGGGGCGCTTGCGCTTGACCCAAAGCGCCACCAAAAGCCGCGTGAACAAGAATGCAGTGAAGACGGTTGTCAGAATGCCGATGGCAAGCGTCACCGCAAAGCCTCTGATCGGACCCGAGCCCAGCTGGAAGAGGATGACTGCTGCAATCAGCGTAGTGATGTTGGCATCCAAGATGGGGGTAAACGCGCGGCTGAACCCGGTGTCTATGGCAAGGATGGGTGTTCGGCCCGCCTTCCCCTCCTCCCGTATTCGCTCATAAATCAGCACGTTGGCGTCGACCGCCATGCCCATCGTCAGCACGATGCCCGCAATCCCCGGCAACGTGAGCGTCGCCCCCAAAAGCGACAGCAGCCCCAGGATGAGCACGATGTTGGTGACCAGAGCGGCAACCGCGAATAGGCCGAACAGGCCGTAGACGGCAATCATGGAGACTGCCACCAGGATGGCGGCAATGCCCGCCGCCAACTCGCCCGCCGCAATGGAGTCCGCACCAAGGCCGGGGCCGACGGTCCTCTCCTCCACCAGAATGAGGCCGGCTGGCAGAGCACCGGCGCGCAGGAGGATCGCAAGATCGTTGGCGCTCTGCACATCGAAAGTGCCAGAAATCTGCCCGCTTCCGCCCACGATGGGTTCGCGAATGACCGGCGCTGAAATGATCTCATCATCCAGCACAATGGCGAACGGGCGGCCCACGTTCTGGCTCGTCACCTCGCCGAAGCGGCGCGCACCGCCGGTCGTCAGGCGGAAGGTGACCACCGGCTGGTTCGTCTGCTGCTCAAATGCCGGCTGCGCATCAACCAAATCCTCGCCCGTCAGAAGCGGCGATTCCTCCAACACGTAGGGTCGCAGCGGCTCTAGCGCGTCGTCCTCAGAGGTGGTGAGCACCATGGTGCCGATGGGCGGGCGGGTGCGCATCGCCTCTTCGCCCGAGATGGAGGTGTCCACCAAATGGAAGGTGAGCTGCGCGGTTGTGCCCACTAGGGCCTTTAGCTGCTCAGGGTTGCCGCCCGGTGCCTCCACCAGGATCCGGTCTTCGCCCTCGCGCTGGATATTCGGTTCAGTGGTGCCCAGCTCGTCGATCCTGCGGCGCACCACTTCGATGGATTGGTCCACAATGGACCGGATGCGCTCGGCGAGCCCCGCGCTCGTGAAATCCAGCCGCAGGACATTGTTGTCTCCCTCGCTCAGGCCAAACTCTTCGGTGGTCTGTCCGCCAAAGAGGTTCTGGCCCAGCGGGTTGGTGAGGAGCGACAGGCGTTCGCGCGCTTCTTCAAACTGTGTGGCGTCGCGAATGCGGACCTGCACCCCGCCATCGGTGACGCCGAGGCCGGTGTAGCCGATCCGCGGTTCGGCGCGCAGGGAGGCGCGCACCTCCCCGGTCAACGAGCGCAGGCGCTTATCGATGTAATCCTGCCGGTCCACCTCGTAGAGCAGATAAGCACCGCCCTGAAGGTCGAGCCCCAGCACCAGCTGCTGCTTCGGCAAAAACCCGGGCAGAGCCTCAGTCCAGCTGCGCGGCATCACATTGGGCAGTACCGACAGGATGCCGACCGTGACGGCAAGAACGATGAGGACAATTTGCCAGCGGGCGAAATGGAGCATCAGTCGTTGGCCGCCGCCGGCTCGGGCTTGGCACGCACTTCTGTGATGGTGCTGCGGACCACGCGGACAGGCTCGTTTTCGCCGAATTTCACTTCGATCTCGCCATCGTCCACCACCTTGGTGATCTTGCCCACAAGCCCCCCTGCGGTGACGATCGTGTCGTTACGCTTGAGCGCCGCGACCATCGCCTGATGCGCTTTCATGCGCTGGCGCTGCGGGCGGATGATCAAAAAGTACATGATCACGAAGATCAGGAGGAAGGGTGCAAGCGAGACCAGGAAGCTTGCACCGTCAGCACCGCCTGCGGCCTGTGCGTAGGCTTCGGTAACGAACATTAGTTTGACCTTTGGACGTCTGTTGTGCGGCGTCTCAAGGAGTATGAGCGCGCGCAGCCCGTTCTGAGCGGACTTAGCGTCTGGTCTTTTGGATTGCAACGAACGGCCAGGCGCAATCGCAGCAATCGCCCGCTTGCGCGTTTGGGCGCACCACCCCTATGCCCATCGCCAACCCGCCGCCGGAGACGCTATGACGACCCAAGACCTCATCGCGCGCCTGGATGCGCTGATCGCGCTCGTGGAGCGTGCTGTGCCCGACGCACCCACCTCGCCCGATTTTGCGGTGGCGGACGCTTTTGTCTGGAACGCCGCGTCTCGCCAGTTGGCGCCGGTCCACAAGGTGAGCCGCGTTCCCATCGCGCTGCTCCACGGCATCGACCGCAATCGCGACCTTTTGATGGAGAACACGCGCCGTTTCGCATCAGGTTTTCCGGCCAACAACGCGCTTTTGTGGGGCGCGCGCGGGATGGGAAAGTCATCGCTCGTCAAGGCGGTGCACGCGGCCATCGAGGGCTTGAAGCTCGTGGAAATCCACCGTGAGGACATCGCGACGCTGCCGGACGTCATGGCTCTCCTGCGCCAAGCCCCCCACCGCTTCATCGTGTTGTGCGACGACCTTTCCTTTGACGCCGGGGAGACGTCTTACAAGTCGCTCAAAGCGACCCTGGACGGCGGCGTGGAGGGCCGGCCCGACAACGTGGTTTTCTACGCTACGTCCAACCGGCGGCACATTTTGCCCCGCGACATGGTCGAGAACGAGCGCGGAACGGCCATCAACCCCGGCGACGCGGTTGAAGAGAAAGTATCAGTGTCGGACCGCTTCGGCCTTTGGCTCGGCTTTCACAAATGCAGCCAGGACGAGTATCTGACCATGGTGAACGCCTACGCCGCTGCGTTCGCCATTCAGGAAGACCCGCACACGCTCCGGCGCGATGCGCTGGAATGGGCAACCACCCGCGGTGCCCGCTCCGGCCGCACAGCTTGGCAGTTCGTGCAGGACCTTGCAGGGCGCAAACGGGTTCTGATTGAGGTTTAGGCGCCTGAAAGGTGGGGGAGCGGGTCAACAGGCTTTGAGCGCTTGCGCAGCTCGAAATGGAGCTGCGGCTGATCCACGGCGCCGGATTTTCCAACGCTCGCAATCGTCTCACCGCGCTGCACCTTGTCGCCGCGCGACACTTTCAACGCCTCATTGTGGGCGTAGGCCGACACCCAATCGTCCGCGTGCTGGACGAGGACGAGGTTGCCGTAACCCTCAAGCTCATTCCCGGCGTAGATGACCGTCCCGTTCTCGGCCGCGCGCACCGGGGTCCCGGCCGGGACGGCTAAATTGATGCCGTCGTTGCGCACGCCGTCGGCCTGCTTGCCGAAGCCTGAGATGATGCGCCCGCGAACCGGCCAGCGGAAACTCGGCGCTCCGCTGCGCGGCTGAGCCTCGATCTTGGCCTGTTGGGGTGCCTGCTGTTGCGGCGCCGGCGCTGTGAGCTTTGGCTCAGCCTGCGGAAGCGCGCCCGGCACGACGGCCGTTTCCACCGATGCGTCAACGGCAGTGGCGGGCGAGATGGTTGCAACCTCGGTGGGCGCAGGCGCTGCGGGTTTTGTTGCCGTGCCAGGAATGCGAAGGACCTGGCCAAATTGCACCGCGCCATTTGCCGGCAGCCCGTTCAGAGCGCGAACATCCGCCGGCGACACGCCATAGCGCATGGAGATGGACCAAAGTGTCTCGCCAACTGCAACCGTGTGCCGGCCCTCGCGCGCCTGCTGATCCAGCGACACCGGCGGAGCGCCGGTGAGCGATACGGGGCCTGGCGTGGTGGTCGCCGGCGCGGCGGCAAAGGAGGTCGCAGGCGCCTTGACGGGGATCACAAGGCGCTGACCGGGGCGTATCTGCGATGCGTCCGTCAGCCCGTTTGCCGTCAATATGGCCGCTGGGGGGATCCCGAAGCCCTGGGACAGTGTTGCGGCGGTGTCGGCCGGGCCCACTTCGACAATGGGCGCATTCTCAAGGGTAAGGCCCTGCGCTTTCAAAGAGGCGGGTGTGGTGATCTGCCCGGCTGGCGGGATGGTTGCCGGCGGCAAATCCCGGCTCTCGACCGGGGCGAGTGCGGTGGGTCCAGCGGGGTTGTTGGCGGAGAAGAGCGGCACGCCGGAGAGGCGGACATTGCCGGCGGAGCAGCCCGCTGCGAGCCCCGCGATGGCCACCGCCACACCGAGGCGAGACACCGAAGACCGCACGCAATCCCGTCGCAAGCCGCGCATGACGCAAATCCTTATGGAACCACCCGCAATACGCGAGCCATAAGGCCGCTCCGACCGTTGACGAAAAATTAAACGGCCACCTTCAATTGCGCGTTGAATAGCGTTCGCAGGGTCGGATCAGGCGCTTGTTCATCAAGTGTTGCAGGCCAGTCACAACGCCTCGGCCACCCCGGGAAGGAGCGGCACAAATCGGACCGGAGCGAGCACGTGTCCCGCGAGTTCCCCCGCGTCCTTGGTGCACACCATTAAATCCTGAACGCCGTCCGTGGGGCCGATGGGTGCCACAATACGCCCACCCTTCACCAGTTGATCCACCAATGCCTGGGGGACCGCCGGGGTTGCCGCGGTGACGATGATGGCATCATAGGGCGCATGTTCATCCACGCCGTCGTTGCCGTCCCCCACGACAAAGCGGACGTTTGTCGCGCCGAGAACAGTCAGGCGCTCGGCCGCAAGCGCGGACAAATGGCGGTAGCGCTCCACCGAGGTCACTTCCCTGGCGAGCCTTGAGAGCACCGCGCACTGGTATCCGGACCCGGTGCCAATTTCCAAGACCGCGCTGTCCGGTGTGAGGCCCAGCGCCTCCGTCATCATGGCCACCACGGTGGGCTGGGAGACGGTTTGCCCGCACGCGATGGGTACAGCGCGATCCTCGTAGGCAAGGTCTCGGTGCGCCTTGTCGATGAAGAGGGCCCGCGGCACGCTCTCAAGGGCAGCAAGTACCGGCCGGCTCGCCGCGTTCATGGCGCGAAGGTGCATGGCAAGCGCTGCCCGTGCGACAGCGTCCGCCTCCTCGCTCACGGGGATGGACGCTTCATGCGGGGCGCGCCTCGATCCGCTCGAACCCCGTGTAGGGCACAAGCGCCTCAGGGATCCTGATGGAGCCGTCCGCCTCCTGGTAATTCTCCATGACCGCAATCAGCGCACGGCCGACCGCAACACCGGACCCATTCAACGTATGCACGAACCTTGGCTGCGCGTCCGCCTTCGGGCGATAGCGCGCGTTCATGCGGCGGGCCTGAAAGTCGCCGCACACCGAGCAGGAGGAAATCTCCCGATAAGCCTTCTGTCCCGGAAGCCACACCTCAATGTCGAAGGTGCGCCGGGCGGCAAAGCCGAGATCGCCGGTGGAAAGGTTCACCACGCGGTAAGGCAGCCCAAGCCGGGTGAGAACCACTTCGGCGCATCCCGTCATCCGTTCTTGCTCGTCCAGCGACGCCTCAGGCGTGGTGATGGACACCAACTCGCACTTTTGGAACTGGTGCTGGCGCAGCATGCCTCGCGTGTCGCGCCCTGCGCTCCCCGCCTCGGACCGGAAGCAGGGGGTCAGCGCCGTCACCCGCACCGGCAGCGCCGCCGCATCCAGGATCTGTCCGCGGACCAGGTTGGTGAGGGGCACCTCGGCGGTGGGGATCAGCCACCGGCCGTCAGTGGTCTGGAACAAGTCCTCAGCAAATTTGGGCAGTTGCGCCGTTCCGTAGACAGCCTCGTCTCGCGTCAGGAGCGGCGGGCTCACCTCGGTGTAGCCGTGCTCGGTGGTGTGCAGGTCGATCATGAACTGGCCGAGCGCGCGCTCCAGCCGGGCAAGCTTGCCCCGCAGGATCGTGAACCGCGCCCCGGCGATGGCGCCCGCCATCTCGCTGTCCATCAGGCCAATGGCGGCGCCGAGTTCGTCGTGCTCCTTCGGCCTAAAGTCGAACGTCGGGGGGTCGCCCACCCGGCGCAGTTCCACATTGTCGCTCTCGTCGGCGCCGAAGGGGACATCGGCAAGGGGCAGGTTGGGCAGGCCCGCCAGCGCAAGGTCAAGCTTCGTTGAGGCATCGCGCTCGGCGTCTTCGTCAGCCTGGATCGCCGCCTTAAGGTCCGCCACTTCGGCAATCAGACGGTTCGCCTCGTTCTCGTCCCGCGCAGCTTTCGCCTTGCCGATCGCCTTGGAGGCGGTGTTGCGCCGGGTCTGAAGATCCTGAAGCCGGGAAATGGCGGCCCGCCGCGCGTCGTCCAGCGACAGCAGCGCGTCTGCCATTGGCGTGGCGCCCCTGCGCCGCAACGCTTCGTCCAATGTGCCAGGGTCATCGCGCACGGCGCGCATGTCGATCATCGCCGATAAAGCCTCTGCGAAGTTGAGCGGTTGTGGCGCTCTACCAAACGCACCCACCGCCCGCCAGCGCTGCGGCGGGTCGCTATGTCAATCTTCCGGCGCGCTTACGTCGACACTGTAGTCCTTGATGGCAGCTTCCGGCGTCACGTAGCCGGCTTTCACGTCGGCGCGAACCGCATTGGGATCCCGCTCGCTGACGGGACCGGTACCACCGCCGCCCGGCAGCGAGAGGATGACCGTTTCCCCCTCCGGCACCGGCTGTGCGCCCTTCGACTTCCCCTTGCCGCCGCCAGAAAACGCCACATCCCCTGCGGCACCCGCGGCGCCGCCGTAGCGGCCGGCGGCGGCGTTCTCCACGCGGTCGAACATTGCGGAAAATTGAAGCTTAGTTGTTCCCGCCGCAGGGCCGATCTCCACCACCTGGCCAAGCCCGCCGCGGAATTGACCCGGCCCGCCCGTGTCGGGCAGCAGTTCCTTGCGGTGGAAGATGACAGGCGCCGCATTTTCCGCCGCCTCCACGGGAATGTTTTTGATGCCGCTGGGAAATGCGGTTGCGTTCATGCCGTCCGCGTCGGCCCGCGCGCCCATTCCTCCAGCGTTGAACAGGAACATCTCGAACGCCCTTCCCCCGTGGTGACCGCGGAAGTAGGGGTTCCACATCATCCCGCTTTGCGCCGACACGCCGTCCGGCACGCATTGCTCCAAGCAGCCGAAAACAACGTCGGGCAACGCGTGGCCAATGATGTGCCTTGCCGAGACAGGCGCCGGCCGCCGGGCGTTGAGGATGCTCCCTTCCGGCGCGTTGATCTCAAAACAGCCCATGGAGCCATAGTTGTTGGGGATCAGGGGCGCTGCGGCACACATGAGGCCGTAGGTGGTGTAGGCGCGGGTATACGTGTGGCACACGTTGATGCCGTAGCTGCTTTCGGCCGATGTTCCGGCGAAATCCACGCTGATGCGCTCCTGGCAGACCTGCATGGCGGCAACCAGGTCCACCGGCTCGTCGTAGCCGTCGATCCGCATGGCGCTTTCGTAGCGGCCGGGTTTGAGGCGCGCGAGGGCCGCGCGGGTGGCCGCACGACTCCGCTCCACAATGAAGTCCGACACGGCTCTCAGATCGTCCACGCCAAACTCATCCAGCATCGCAGTGAGGCGTCCTGCGCCATCATTACCGGCCGCCATGATCGCCAGAAGGTCGCCCTGCACCTGGAAAGGCTCGCGACTGTTGGCGAGCATGATCGACAACAGGTCCTCGTTGACCGTCCCGCCCCGAGCAAGGGGCATGATGGGGATCAGAACACCCTCTTCAAACAGCGAGCGCCCGTCAGGCCCCATCCCGCGCCCGCCCACGTCCACGATGTGCACGGTCGCCGCGAACAGCCCCACCACGCGGTCGTTCTTGAAGGCCGGTGTCACGATGGTAACATCGTGCAGGTGGCCGGACCCAAGCCATGGATCGTTGGTAATCAGAACGTCGCCAGGCCTCATGCCGTCGGCCGGGAACCGCTTTAGGAAATGGGTGATGGCCGTTGCCATCGTATTCACGTGGCCGGGGGTTCCCGTCACCGCCTGGGCCAGCATTTTCCCCGATACATCGAAAACGCCAGCGGACAGGTCGCCGCCCTCCCGGACTGCTGGGCTGAAGGCAGCGCGGACCAGCGTGCGTGCCTGCTCTTCCACAATGGCGATGAGACGGTTCCACATCACCTGGAGGCGGATTTCGCCCACATCGCCGCCAGCACTCATGGTCGTGCATCCTTGCGTGTGCAGTCGATAATGCCGTCGCGCCCGACCCTGGCGCGGAAGGTTGCGGGCAGGACGATGGTGGTCTCGTCCTCCACAATCACCGCCGGCCCCTCCACGTGGGCGCCCTCTGCAAGATCGTCACGGGGATAAACGCCCACTGTGCGGCCCTCACCGGTCGCGGGGTCGATCATGGTGCGCGTCGCCACGGGCTCGGCGCCGAAACCCCTGACTGGTTCTTCCCCCTCGCGCGCGGTGGCAAGCTCCGGTGCGGCTGCGGCGACGTTGACGCTGAAGGTCATGCACTCCGGCGCGCCGCCCGGCACCAGGCGGCCATAGAGCATTTTGTAGGCTTCCTCGAAGGCACACCGCAGGCGTTCCGGCCAATCTGGTGCCGTGGGATCGCCG
>JBCDFB010000045.1:0-12324 GCA_039178655.1 Pseudomonadota bacterium
CACTTTTTTTATTGGTGCGCGGTGTGTTGGGGTTGGGGTTGTGAAGGGCTATTAATTCTAAGATGGGGTGGGGGGGGTGTTCGTCCGGTGAGGCGAACACGCCCGGCAGTGTTGGCCCGGGTTTGGCGGGGGTGATGAGAGCCTGTCCAGAACCGTCATTCATGGCACCAGAATGGCACACTATCTGTGTTAGATAAAGGATATTATCATATGTATTTTGATATGGATTGACGATCGTCTCATCGACCGCTGCAAGGGGGATCGTCGCTTCCAAAGGATCGGACGCAGGCGGAAGGTTGCTATCGCAGCCTATTTGAGCATCTCGGTTCCATAAACCGCCGTAAGCGGTAGATTGACCGATTTCATGCGAGATTTTCTCTGAAAATTAGAGTTTTATTGTTATTGCACGACGGTCAATATAGGATTTTTCTGTTAAAGCCGCTAGAATGTAGCGAACAGCTTGATTTATGAGTTGTGAGGTCGAGTAATACTGGTGAGGTGGCGAGACCCCATATCACTGTGGTCTCAGACGCTATCCAAACCGCACCCGATAATGTTCGGGGAAGGGACCGCCCTCATAATCAATCGCACCGCCGCAATCGCCAAGCGGCGTGACATTCGCCAGAAAAATTTGCCGGACTGTTTCGGGAATGATCTGTTCGCCGACATAGCGGCCGAGACATTCGTGATGGCCGCGGCCAAAGTGTGAGTATGTGTCGTGCGGCCGATCGCCGGAAAATGTTTGCGGGTCCGGCGTGTAACCGGGCGAGGCCATCGGCGAAACCGTCATCAACGCGATGAGACTGCCGGCGCTCACCGACCGGGCGTGCGGGCGACCTGGCGCCAACGTCGCCTCGCGCGATGCAACGCGCAGGACGAACGTGTTGATGGGGTCAAAGCGCAAGGCTTCCCACACCAGCGGATCGAACTTTGCCGGATCGTCTTTGGCGTTATGGGCGGCCTCGCACCGGGCGGGATCGGACAAAAGCTGCCGTGTCGCGTGGATGATAGCGTGGGCGTTGGTCTCCACCGCGCCGACCAAAAGCCCGGCCGCGTTGGACAAGACGCGCGATCGCTCCATCGCATGGGTGGCTGCGCTCAACCGGGCGAGCCGCGCGAGCACAGTCTCATTGCAATCGTCAAATCCAGCCTCGATCCGTTGATCGATCCAGGCGCGCAACGCGAGACCCGCCTCGACACCGGCTTGATACAACGCCGGATCGCGCGTCAGATTATAAAAGAACGACATCTGAGTGGCTCTCGACCACGCAAGCAGCGTGGTTGTGTCGGGACCCGACACACCGAAATATTGGTCGACAATGTGCGCCGGGACTTGGCGTCCCACTGTCGCCGCCAGATCCACTTCGCCCGAGCAACTTTTTAGAAGCGCACTGGCTTTTGACGCGACCAGCACGCGAATGCGCGGCAGATCCTCCCAGCGCAGGAGGCTCCGCATGACGCTTTTCTCATAATAGTTTTCGTTGGCCGCATCGCGCGCCAGCATAAATGGGCCAACAGACGGATCCATGTTGGGGGCGTGCGGTACATTGAAGACTTCGTGCCGCGACAGCGCGTCCACAACATCTTGCGCATCGGCCACCACCACAAAGGACGGCGTTTGTAAGATGGGACGGTGCGTTGTGAGCTCGGCCGACAAAGCAAACGGCGCATTACGGGCGGCCTGAAGAAAGAAGCCGACCTTTTGAGCAGGCTGATCGTCCGGAATCTGATCGTATTGGTTCAGGAAATTCGTCATATTAACTGAAATCCATCGCGGTGTAATGAACGAAAATCAGTATTAAACATTGGACTTAAGACAGCAAGGGAGCGAGTGCCACGGGTGGTGTCGGGCGGTGCCTGCGCCGCATCGGGTGCCGCGCGTCATCGCGTAAAGCTGGTATGCTTGTACCGGTCGCTGCGGGCCGCATTCCAGTCGACCGGTGGCCGGGCTTGCGGTAGGGGAGGCCGGGCGCTTCGGCCGAAGCCGCCCGCCCCCAATCGGCGATCTCGCGACGCGCTCAGCAACGCTTGGGTTGAAGGACACGCCTGCCAATGACCATTCTTGTCACCGGCGGTGCCGGATATATCGGCTCGCACGCCTGCAAGGCGCTCGCGGCCGCAGGGCACACCCCCATCGCCTATGACGACCTCTCCACAGGGCACCGCTTCGCGGTCCGCTTCGGTCCCTTCGAACACGGCTCCATCTTGGACACCACACGCCTTGCCGATGTGATGCGCCGGCATGGCTGCCACACCGTCATCCACTTCGCCGCGCTCTCCACGGTGGGGGAATCGGCCACGCGGCCAGACCTTTATTGGCGGGTCAATGTGGCCGGCACCTTGGCGCTGCTCGATGCCATGCGCCTTGCCGGCGTGAACCGGCTGGTCTTTTCCTCCACCTGCGCGGTCTACGGCATTCCGGCCCAAATGCCGATCACCGAAGCCACCCCGTGCGCGCCGCTCAATGTCTATGGCGAGACGAAATATGCCATGGAGCGGATGCTGGAGGCGCACGCCAACGCTTATGGGTTGGCGGCGGTGGCGCTACGCTATTTCAACGCCGCGGGCGCCGACCCGGACGGCATGATTGGCGAAGAACACGACCCCGAAACCCACGCGATCCCGCTGATTTTGCAGGCCGCGGCGGGCCAGCGCGCGCGCTTTACCGTGTTTGGCGAGGACTATGACACGCGCGATGGCTCGTGCGTGCGTGACTATGTGCACGTGACCGATCTCGCCGACGCTCATGTGCGTGCGCTGAGCGCGTTGCGCGAAGGCACCATGGAGGCCATCAATCTGGGCTCAGGCGACGGGTTCACCGTGCGCGAGGTGGTCGGCGTCGCCCGCCAGATCACCGGCCGCGAGATCCCCGTGGAGAGCGGGCCGCGCCGGGTGGGTGATCCGCCCATTTTGACCGCCAACGCCAGCAAGGCCGAAACGGTGCTCGGCTGGACGCCCCAACACTCTGGTCTGGATGAGATTATCGGCACCGCCTGGCGCTGGATGAGCGAACTCAGCCCCCGCCGCTAGCGCGCTGTCCGATCCGCCTGGCCCACACCCAAGGCGCGGCCCCCCAAACACATTCACCCGCCTCAGCAATGCTGGGCGGGTGAATGCTGGCCAAGATACGCATGGCCACTCTTGAAAAAACGGCCCGTTTAAAATTCGTCCAAGCAGTATGACATGCGCAGATGAAAAACTTGAGTGAAGCCAGTCAACACAACCTGTGCTTTACGCGATACTTGGAAAGCACATGCGGTGGGGGTGTGATGACTGGGCTGTGTGACTGGCCTCGTTCTGTGTCTCTCTTCGATGCACTACACATATTGGTTAGCGAGGCGTGAGGGTGTGACGAACATCACGCCTTCTCCTATTGGGTCGTCTTTTTTCCGCTATCGGTTCATTGCGGCTCAAATAAAGACCCTCGCGCATCACCGCGCCGCCTCGTTCAGGGCCTCAGACACGCGTTGGATCGCCGGGTTGCAGTGCGATAAGCGATGGCCTAGCCACCACCTGTCTCACAATCTATGACAGCGCGCTGACCTGTGGCGGGTCCCGTTCCGGAGAGCCACGCATGAGGTCGGTCGCCCCTGAGGGTCCGCAACGCCAATGAGCCAACTGATCCTCAATGGGCGCTTTTTGACCCGTGCCGCGACCGGTGTGGACCGGGTCGCCATGGAGCTGGTGTCAGCGCTCTTAACGCGCGGGCTGCCTGAACCTTTCAAGGCTCTGGTCACGCTGGCGCCGAACGCGCCGGTGGTGGACGAGAGCGAACGCCCCGATGCGATCTTGTCGAGGCTGACGCCCACCCCAAGCCGGCTCAACGGGCATCCGTGGGAGCAGGTCACCCTTGCCCGCGCTGCGCCGCAGGACTGGCTCCTCAGCCTGTGCAACACCGGGCCGATCACGCGCGCGCGTCAGGTGGTGATGATCCACGACGCGCAGGTGTTTACCCAGCCGCAGTCCTATTCGCGCGCGTTCAGAACGCTCTATCACCTCTTCCAACCGCGCCTTGCCCGCAAAGCAGCCCTGGTGCTCACCGTCTCCGACTACTCCAAGCGGGAGCTGGAGCGGTTGAAGGTGGTCCCTGAGGGCCAGTGCCAGGTGGTGCACAACGGCGCGGACCACATTGTACGCGTTGACCCCGATGAGACGGTTTTGCAGCGCCATGGGTTGATACCGGGCGGCTACTTGCTCGCCATCGGGAGCCTCGCGGCGCACAAGAATTTGCCAATGGCGGTGGCGGCGGCCAACGCCCGGCCCGACACCTCAATGCCGCTTGTCATCGCCGGCGGCGGCAATTCCGCCGTTTTCGCGGAGGCGGGCATTCAAGCCAGCGAAACGGTGAAACCCATCGGACGGGTGAGCGATGCGGAGCTGCGCGCCCTTTATGGCAACGCGACCGCGCTCGTCTTTCCCTCCTTCACCGAAGGCTTTGGGCTACCGGCCGCTGAGGCCATGATGTGCGGCGCGCCGGTGATCGCTTCCACAGGTGGCGCGATTCCTGAAGTGTGCGGCGAGGCCGCGCTGCTTCTTGATCCGAACGACCGTGAGGGTTGGACTGCGGCGTTGACCAGGGTGTGCGCCGATCCGGCGCTGAGACACCGTTTGAGCGAGGCGGGGCGCACCCATGTGACCCGCTTCACCTGGGCCCACGCGGCCGACACGCTGGCCGGCTATCTCGCCGCACTGCCGGGCTCAAGGTGAGAGTGTGGAGATGCTGCAGGAGGGTTCACAGCAGGTGACACCACAGAACGGTTTGAAACGACGTATTGTTTTGGTGACCGGCACGCCTCGTTCGGGCACCACGGTGGTGGGCAACGCCTTGGCTCTCGCCGCGCACACCAAGGCCCTTTATGAGCCCATGAACCGGGATAGCGGCGACAAAATCATCCGCCGCTATTTTGAAGTGCCGGACGAAAACGGGTTCTCCACCGCGGACTGCGACGGCCTGATTGGCCGTGTGGCTGGGCTGTCCCTGCAATTGCGGTCCGGCGCGTTCGACCATGAAAAGGGGCTTCGCCGCCTGGCCAAATTGATGATTGGTGGACAGTCGCGGCATTCTTTGCGCATGGCCCGGCTCGCGTTCGGCGTGCGCCATGTCATCTGGAAGGATCCGTTCGCCCCCTTTGTGGCCCGCCGCGCGGTGGAGGAATTTGGCATTCCCGTGGTCATCACGGTGCGTCCACCGCTGGCCGTGGCGGCAAGCTTCAAACGGCTCAATTGGCGGTTCGACGTTGCTGAGCTCGACCGCTGCCTGCATGGCAAATATCTGGCCGATCGACCGCTGAGCGATCCCGCCAACATCATCGAGCGCTCCGCCGCGCTTTGGCAGATCGTCTATGGCGAACTCAGCGCGCTCCACGCCCGCCATCCAGACCATGTTCGCATTGTCATGATGGATGGCCTCATCGACACCGCGCAGGACACCTTCGCCGCGCTCTACGCCGATCTGGGGCTTGAGGCATCGGCCCAAACGCGGGCGGCCATTGCCAAGATGTTTAAGCCGACCGATGCGGCAAAGGCCGCGGTTCCAGCTGGCCATCCCCACAGCCGCAACCGGGATATCCGCGCGGCCAACACCTATTGGTCAAAGCTCCTCGATGAGGGCGAGATTGAAGCGGTCCGCGCGCGCACAGCGGATGTGGAAGCCTATTTTGATGAGCACGTTGGCCAGGCCGTGCATGCTTGAGACAACGCGTCAGCGCACGCGCGCCATCAGGCCGTGTCTGGGTTGGGTCTGACATGGCGCGCCGCCTCATCATCAATGGTCGCTTCCTCACCGGTGCGCCAACGGCGGTGAACGCGGTCGCACGCTCGCTCACCCAAGCCCTCGCCAACCACGAGGGGGCACAGGGTTGGCAGGTGACCGTCGCCGTCCCGCCGGCGGCCAAGGCGGAGGCGACGCGCGACAACCTTCCCCACGAGGTGGTGGGCACGCGAAACGGGATTGGCTGGGAGCAAATCGACCTTCCGGCCATGCGCCGGCAGGGCGTGGTGGCGGGCTTTTTCAACACCGTGCCGCTCATCGGCCAGGGCTATGTGACGATGCTGCACGACGCGCAGGTGTTCACCGCGCCCCAATCCTATGGCCGGCCCACCCGCGCCTGGCGCCAGCTCCTGTCCCGCAGAGCCGGGGCGCGCGGCAATCGCCTCCTCACCGTCTCCGACTTTTCCAAGGACGAGCTGGTTCGCCTTCGCATTGCGCCGCCTGAGCGCATTGGTGTGGTCCACAATGGCCTTGGCGCTGTGGTGCGCGAAACGCCGGACCGGTCCATCATCGCCCGCCTGGGCCTTGCAGAACGCGGCTATGGGCTCGCCCTCTCCAGCCTGCTGCCGCACAAAAATATTGGCATTCTTTTCAAAGCTTTCGCCGATCCACGGCTCAGCGCATGCCCGCTTGTCTTGTTCGGCGCCCCGGGACGGGCCGACTTTGAGGCGGCCGGGTTCGCGGTGCCTCAGAACGTCGTGTTCGCGGGGCGGGTGAGCGATTCTGAGCTCGCAGCGCTTTACGCAGCCGCCCTTGCGGTCCTCACGCCCTCCACCACGGAAGGGTTCGGCCTGCCGCCGCTGGAGGGCATGGCGCACGGCACACCCGCTGTGGTGGCGCCCTGCGGCGCGCTGCCGGAGGTGGTGGGGGATGCCGCGCGCCAGGCTGCGCCCGACGACCCTGTGGCCTGGGCCGATGCGGTGGCCGCGCTGCGCGATGACAGCGATCTGTGGGACGATCTCGCCCGTCGCGGCCGCGAGCGGGCATCCGGTTTCACCTGGCAGAGGGCCGCAGAGGTCACACTCGCCCATCTCTCCAGGTGGTTCGCGGATCGTTGAGGGTCGGACAAGCGCGCCGCCCGATCCACGCCAGCCCATGCCAGGGCCGAACGCTTAACGCGCGTAGGGCATGGGGCGTGAGCGGGAGACGAAATCGCGGCGCAGCAGCTTTGTGAGCGGCCGCTCCACCATCACATGCAACAGCGTCCCCGCCACAAGGCACGCCACAAATAGGCCGACCGCGATCAGCACGATGAGGATGATCGATGTGGGCGCCAAGACGAACGCGATGATCTTCACGCACGTCTGCATCACCAGCATATGCACCAGATAAGTCGCGTAGCTGGCATCCCCCTGCAACATCAAGGCGGGGTTGTTCCAAAGCACGCCCGCCCGCTCCAGCATCAGCGCGCCCGTGATAATCAACGCTGAAGGCATGCCCCACACGGCGATCCGCAGGATGTGATTCTCCGTCGGCTGAAGGCCGAACACCACCGTCAAAGCGAGCCCGGCGACGCCGATGATCATCAGCGCGCCCCCAAGGCGTTTGGCTCGGTCGGTCTGCATGGTGGCGATCCGGTTGTAGCCAAGGCCGATCACCATCCCCGCCGCGAACTCCAACAAGATCGGGTCGAGGAAAAACCGAACAATGAGCGGCGCGCTGCCGCCAAGCGACAATCCAACACCCACCAGGACGCACAGCGCGATCAGGAGCGCGTGGAACGGATTCACCCAGTGCCGCAGTGCCAGCGAAAGCGCGAAGAGGACGTAGAACATCATCTCGTAGTTCAACGTCCATCCCACCGTCACCAGCGGATAGATATCGCCGGACGCGCGCTCGAAGGGCACGAAGAAGAGCGACTTCACCAGCTGTCCGATTGTCCCGTCGGCCCCTTCGCGCAAACCATTGGCTTCAAAACCGATCTGGAAGAGCACCCAGACCAGCAGCGTCACGAGTGCATAAAGCGGCACAATGCGGATGATGCGGCGGCGCAGAAAGGGGAGTGGGCGGCGATCGCTGTTGATGGTCGAATAGACCATGATGAAGCCCGACAGCACGAAAAACAGATCCACACCCGCCGCGCCGATCGTCGACCAACCAATGCCCAGTTCACGGGCGAGATAAAGGCTTCCGACGTGGTGAACGACCACCATACTGGCCGCGACCGCCCGCAAGGTCTGCGCGTTTTGGATCATGCGTCGATCACTCAGGGATTTCCGGGCGTGGCCGGGGCACAAGAACGACCTCATCGCCGGTTTGCGGTGCGGTCGCGGGAGCGAGTTCGGCGGTCGTCACGTCAGGATCACCGGCGGGACCGCTCGGGGGCCCATCGGGGCGACTGTTGGTGGGATCGCTGGGGGCGGCGGCGCTTTCAGCCGCGGTGTCCGTCGCCGCGCCACGCGGTGAACCGCCAGTCGTTGCGGGTGAGGCAGAGTTTGGGCTCAGCGCGGCACTTTGGGTGGCGGGGTCTGGGGCGGCGGCCGGAGCGGTCGGGGCATCGGCGTTGGAGGAGACGTCCGGCCCAGTGGCGTTCGGCTGGGGGGATGGGGCGACTGGCAGCGACAACGGAACCGGTTCGTTGGTCTCCTGCCGCTGCGGCGTCTCAGGCAGCGTGCTCGGCTCAGGCTCGATCGCGGCGGTCTGCGGCGGATCGATCTGCAGCGATGCGTAGTCGTAGGTGACGTCCACATCGATGACGTCGCCGGGACGCACGGCGGTGTCGAGCTCGGCCTCGATGACAGTCAGGTCGGGGGCCACGCCGCGCCGAATGCTGATGGCAATACGCGGCTCCAGCGAGACACCGAACGCCTCCACGGCCTGCCCGTTGAGCGCAAGCGCGCGGCGCGCGTTGGCAGCGCGGCTTTCCAAGGTCCAGATCTGCGTCAAAACCTGCGCGCGCTCAGCGATCAGGGGCTCTTCGAAACGCTCATCGAAGGTGTTGAGGCGCTCGCCGATCTCATCGCGTTCCAGCGTGAAGCGGGCGACCGAATCCTGCACGCTCAGAACGCGCGAGGAGACCAAAAGCAAGGATTGCCGGGCATCTGACAGCCGTGCGGCGGCCGCGAGCCCCCGCTCCTGGAGCTGCCGGATCCGATCAACGTCTTCCTCCTCCAGGCTGAGCCCTTCGGCGGTGTTGTCCAGTTCTTCGTTCAGCCGCGCCACGCGGTCGGTGAGGTAGTCGAGCTGTTGGCGCAGGAACCCTCGCGTGACGTTGGCCGCACGCAGCGCGAGCTCCACGCGGCGCTGCTCGCTGTCAAACAGCTGCCGCAACGCGCCCGGCGCCACCTGAACGGGGATCGGCGCCTCGCGCGGGGTGTCGGCCCGGCGCGCCAACGTGGCATCGATGCCCCAAAGGCGCACCACGGCCGCAGCGTGCTCCAATGTGGCGGTCTGATACTCCCGCAAAAGGTTCGGGCCGCCCTGCAAGGCATCTTCAAACAGCACCGGGACGGTGGACATCCCGCCGGCTGAGGCGATGGCGGTGCGCACTGTCATGCCGGGCTGAAAGTCCACCAGACCTTGCCGCGCCACATCGCCAGTCACGTAGATCGGCCGATAGCTGACGATCTCCACCATCAGCTCTGTGCCGCCCAGGATCACCTGGCGACGTTCCCCGTCGCTGTTGTAGAGGGCGATCGTGAGGCCGGCGGAGGCCACGCTGACGGCCTCGTCGAACTCCGCCAGCGTTTTGCCCGCCGCGGGGAACAGCCCCAAACGGGGCACCTGCACATTGCCATCAATGTCGATGGTGGATTGCGCGCTCATCTCCGGCAGTTCGGTGATGGAGATGCGCAGCGTGTCACCCGGTTGCAGCACATAAGGGTCCGCCTGGAGCGGTGACACCAGAAGCGCACACACAAGGGCGGCCACAAGCACCGTCCAGATCCGCTTGAAGTGTGTCATAGGACGCTCCCGCATCTCATCGGTTTTGGTAGGAGTACGCGGTCTGCGGAATGGCTCTGAAGCTCGCCTCTGCTTTCAGGTCCACGCCGTTGAGCACGAAGCCGTCCACCTCTGCGCCGAACGAGCCCAACACGTCCATCGCATCGGCGACAGCGGCCTGCGAACTCTTGCGCCACTCGGTCACGAAAATGACGCTCTCGGCGTGGCGCGACAAGATCGCCGCATCGGTCACCGGCAACAGCGGCGGGGCGTCGAGGATGATGGTGTCGTAGTCGCGGCGCAGATCGGCGATCAGATCGGCCATTGCCTCGGACGACAACAGGTCGATGGGGCTCACATTGGCCTGGCGCGGGGCGCGGGCCGCCACGATCACATCGGGCAGCCGCTCGCCCATTGAAACGATGGCGTCATCGACCCGGCTCGTGCCGTCCAGGATCGTGCCGAGCGTGTGCTCGGTTTTCAGCTTCAGACCCTTGGCAAGGCGCGAGCGGCGCAGATCACAATCGATGAACAAAACGTCCTTGCCGATATCGGCGGTGCTGGCGGCCAGCAACAGGGCAACGTTCGACTTGCCCTCCGACGAGCTCGCCGAGGTGATCAGCACCACGCCGGGCGTCGGCTTGGCGTGGTGCTGCAGCACCGCGGCCCGCATGGAGCGCAGATTTTCCGCCAGCGCAGAGCCGCTATTGCTGCGCACAAAGGCGATGAGCTTGGCCGGCGTCAGCCGGGAGCGCCAACGCGGCAACACCCCCAACACGGGACGCTTGGTGAAGCCCGCCAGCTCCTCACGGGTGCGGAATGTGGTGTTGAGGAGTTCGGCGAGGGCGATGATGGCAATGCCCGCGCCAATGCCCAGAATACCGGCCAGAGCGAGGATGATCTTACCGCCCGGGTTGGACGCTTGGAGAGGGGAGAGCGCATCGGCGATGATGCGGGCATCGGCCTGCTGGTAGGTCTCCAGCGCGTCCACCACGTTGGTCTCGTCCAGGAAGCGCTCATAAAGGCGCTGGTCGGCAAGGGCCTGGCGCTGGAGTTGGTCGAACTGGGCCTGCAGCGCCACGAGACTGGAGAGTTCAGCCTCGGCTTCCTCAACACGCTGGGCGAGCGCGTCCTCGCGCGAGCGGATGGCTGTAATACGCCTGTCCAGATTGTCGGTGACGCCCGCGTCCGTGTCGGCGGCGGCTTGCTCTGTCAGCAGCGTCTCGCGGACCTGCCGGGCGTCGAACAGGCTGGAGCGCAGGCGGTCAAGCTGCGCGGCATACTGCTCCACCTGGCCCTCATCGGTGAGCCCGTTGGCGATCCGGAATTCGTTCACCGCATCGGTGGAGCGGCGGACTTGGTCTTCCAGTTCGGCGATCTGATCGGTGAGCCAGACGACGGCGCTGGTGGACGATTCCAATTTGATGGAGCGGGTGGCCTCAATGTAGCTGCGCACGACCGTGTTGGCGAGTTCCGCGGCGGTCGTGGGTTCGTTGGACTGCGCGTAAAGGCGGATGATGTAAGAGGTATCCACCTGCCGCGCGGACAATTTGCCGGCCAATGTGGAGATCGCGATCCGGCGGTACAGATCGGCCCGCTCGGTGTCTGTCATGTCCCGTTCAGGCCGGCCGAGCAGGAACGGTATGGGGCCAAGGACAGGTTCCACGAACTTGCCGAGCGCAACGCGCGCATCGCCAAGGTTGAAGCCGCCGGTGTCGGGGCGAAGCGGCGGGACAAAGACCGGATCGCTCGCAAGGCCCAGCGTGTCCACCACCGCCCCCAGGACGCGGTTGGACAGGAGCACATTCACCTGGCTCGCCACCGCCGACGCGTTGAGCGGCGCCTCACCGGTGGTGCGCAAATCAAGCTGCTGCGCGCTACCGCCGTCGACAAGAACACTGGCCGCGGCCTCATAGGTGAGTGTCCGCGACGACAAATAAAACAGCGCCAAAAGGCAGGCCACGATGACCGTCGCGGCGATTACAAATTTGCCGCGCCATAAGGCCCGAAGCACCGCCCGCAAGTCGATGGCCATTTCATCGGTGTCGGCCGCTATCGGAGCCCGGCTTGGGCTTAATTTCTGCATAAGGAAACCTCAAAGCGAGATACCCGCAAGGGGCCGAAACGCGATTGTTCCGCTCGCTTGCCGCATCCTCCTAGCATATTTGCGCTTTGACGCGGCCTTCTCAATGCGGGGCTGCTGAGCGTCACAGTCTGGTGACGGCTTCAAATCTGTCGTCTTGCCACCCATGGTCGAAACGTAACAATTTAAAATCGCAAGTCTGCATTGACCCAATGGTGTGACGCGCGTAAGGCCTTTATCAGTTCCGTAGTGGGAATCGTAATTTTATTACGGTCTCGTGCGCAACTTGCGTTTACGAAGTGTCAGAATGATCCACGCAAGGCTGTCTGACACATCCTCAGTCGCCCGCTCACTCGGAACCCAATCTGACGTCTTATGATCGAAAACCGACCTCGTGTGCGCTCCGCGTCACGATTGCTGGCCCATCCCAGGGGCTGGTTTCTGCACACTTCCGCCATATGCGAAATACGCATCCAAGCCGGAAACAGTGCGACGTTACTTCGTTCTCCCAGTGTCGATCTTGTTGAGATCAAGACATGATAATCGATTCCTGGGTGCTCAATCCGATGAATGAAACGAATACACCGCC